>NZ_JBMMUF010000007.1:93627-177213 GCF_049257235.1 Pseudoalteromonas maris | reverse complement strand
CACAGTGTAGATTTTACTAGTTTGCACATAACAAACTGTTTAAAGTGGACAAAATTGCGTTGGCTTGGTTTTGCTCCGCTTCACATTTTAGCCAACACAATTTTGCCCATTAACAGGGCGTTACTGAATAAATACATTAACTCATTTCTGTCCAAAAATGCGCTAGAGTGGTCCCGCTTCCCGCTTCCCGCTCTCAACAGCCTGTGAGTTCGAGATTGTATTATTTGGGAAGTGAATGAGTTCAATGCTTGCTGCCTGTAGTACCTATCGAGACCCCCTAGATGTTTATCCCGAATATTAAGATGGGTGTCTTGATTAATTTTTTTGATTATTTTATGCGCCCCATATGGCGGCATTACGGAATAAATACTCTAACGTGTTTTTGTGGTCAGAGCGAAATTAAGCAATTTGTTATACGTTTTTGCATTTGCTCTGTTCGTGGCTACCGCTTAGTTTTAGGTGAACGTCTTTAACTAACGGGTTGGCATTTGCAAGGGCAACATAAACCTCAGCAACCATAACTGGGTCGGCACAATAGTCAATGTCTAACGTAACCTGTGAAAACGTTAGTTCTTTCAGCTTGCCTTCTAATTCTGAGGAGCTCAACTCTTCATCCGAGCTGTTGATGGAATAGCTGGTTTCCTTTACAAAAATCGTGACTGACTCATCGGCAAGTACTTTTTCACTAATTACCAAAAGACACACTAATACCAAAATGTAACGCATGAATCCCTCCTAAACGTATAATGCTTGTTAGTTCGCATCTTGTTTGATGTTCCAATCTATCGCAATAAAAACCACAGATGCAATAAAACCACTAATCAAAAGCCAGATGGCTAGATTGTCGTTACTGTTGTATCTTGCTGCGGTTGAACGATAGCTTTTGACTAAATGGTTGTCGCTTACAACCTGATAAACAGGGTGGATTGTTTCAAATTCCCATAATGCTGTATCTGAGTCATGTGGGTCATATAAAATCTTTAACTCTGCATTCTTTTTGTTCAGTGCAGAATTTACAGCACCTAATGATCCTGAGACTGAATGGTAAACAAATTTCTCTTCGTGCTCTTTGAGTTTAAAACGAAAAGTATCTTTGTTATTTCCTTTTGTTTCGAACCACTCTAATGTACCAGAAATTTCTCTAAGCTCGTCGTAACTTGGTATGCCATTGTTAAACACAACAACAAGAAGCATCGTTAGCGTGAAGAAAAAACTTGCTACTGTATTTTGACTAAGATCTTTAAACTTCATAGATGCGAACTAACATTTTAATAGTGCGCAAATAGCGCACCTTTCTGAATGGCTTAGTTTTAACAAAGTTGATAACTAGTTGCCAGCGTTATGAAAAATATATGTTGTTAACTTTTGAGCCGGATATAAACACCCAAAGTGCTCACTTTCCTGAATATAGGGAAACCGATCGACAATGGGCATAAAAAAAGCGACCAGAGGTCGCTTTTGGGAGGATAAAACAAGGAACATCAATCACATTGTAATTGTGCACCTTGTGAAGATTTCTTCTCTAGGCTGATATCTGCAATGCTAATACCGAGCGAGCCTGATGTGCTTAGCTCAAACGGCACCACGGTGTTTTGCAACTCAAACCCTTGATTTGCAAAACAGTTTAAATCAACACTTAGCGACTGCCATTGGCCAGCAGGTAATGCACTTAGCTGCTCGCTAATATCCACTTTCGCAGTGCATGAACCTGGCTCGTCACCTTCACTTTCACAATTCATCGCTAGATAAACCGCATCACTTGGCGCTTGCTCAAGGTTTACATTAAAGGTGATTTGGATATCTGTGCCTAACTTAGCGCGCAGGTCTTCTCTAAAGAAGCTCTTGCTTGCTAAACGCATGCCCGCATTGGCTGTGCCATCAAAGCGCAGTTTACGTGCATCTTCTTGCACTACTTTATCGATAGTACGGTAATAAAGCGCACCAACTTCATGGGTGTTTGCACTCACAGTGAAGCTTTCATCACCTGAGTACAACCACATTTGCCACGGCTTTTGCACTGTTCCTGTGAACAATGACACGCTTGATAATTGGTTATTTGCGCTAGATGCAGACTCATCTAGGGCATTGCCCAATACGTCTTTATCGCCGTAGCTTAAGCCAAAGCCGTAAGCTAACAATGGATCGTAGTTGTCATCGCCACGGTTAACGATTTGCGTTGGTGTTTTTGGCCATGAATAGCTTAAACGCCCTGTGAAATCATGTTGAACTTCGCCGTTGGCATCGGTAAATAACACATCAGCAACCGCTAAACCTTCAGAGCCTGGAAGCCATGCTGCCACGAATGCGTCTGAGGCATTGATTTCTGGGTTAACCCACATAGGACGACCACTGATGAATACCGCAACAACAGGAATACCTTGGTCTTTTAGGCTCTTCAATAGCGCTAAATCGCGTTTGTCGCCAGCTTGATACTCAAGGTTAGCGCGGTCACCGTGGCCCTCTGCGTAAGGGTCTTCACCAAACACCACAATGGCGACGTCTGGCTTTTGTTCAAAGCTACCATCTTCGCTTAATGTCGCACTACCGCCAGCAGCGTTAACTTGTGCTTCAATACCATCCCAAATTGATGTGCCACCCGGGAAATCGGTATTTTCATTGTTAGTACCCTGCCATGTGATTGACCAACCACCTGACTGCTTACCAATGTTGTCAGCACCGTCACCTGCAACGAGTACATTGGTGTTGGGTTTTAACGGTAACAACTGGGCGCTATTCTTCAGTAACACAAGCGATTCACGTACTGCTTGGCGAGCCACTTCACGATGCTCATCTTTACCGATCAGCTCACTTTTCGCCGCATGCAAACGATTTGCTGGGCTGGCTTTCTCAAAAAGACCTGCTCGCACTTTAACGCGTAAGATTCGACGAACTGCGTCATCAATACGACTTTGCGCAATTTCACCACTTTTAACTTGCGCTAAGGTGTTGTCGTATAACGACTTCCAATCACCCGGCACCATGAAAATATCAAGGCCTGCGTTGATTGACTGAGGGCAGCTTTCATTGCTACAACCGGCAACTTGTCCGTGGCCGTTCCAGTCACCTACAACAAAGCCATCAAAACCCATGCGCTCTTTAAGCACGTCGTTCAAAAGGTATTTATTACCGTGAATTTTCTCACCATGCCAGCTGTTGAATGACGCCATAACCGACTGAGCACCTGCGTTTAGACCACCTACGTAGCCTTGAGCATGAATGTTGAACAACTCTTCTTCTGAGCTTACATTGTCGCCTTGGTCATCACCGCCAACTGTGCCGCCGTCACCAACGAAGTGTTTTACAGTAGAAATCACTTTGCCTTCGCCAAGGAAACCTTCACCCGGTTCACCTTGTAGGCCTTTTACGATGGCGTATGAGTAGTCTTTGATGATCTCAGGATCTTCAGAGTACCCCTCGTAGGTTCGCCCCCAGCGGTCATCGCGCACGGCCGCCACTGTGGGGGCGAAAATCCAATCAATACCTGTAGCTAGCACTTCAGTGGCAGTTACTTGGGCAATCTTTTCAATTAACTCAGGGTTATTAGCTGCACCTAAACCAATGTTATGTGGGAACAGTGTGGCACCGATCACATTGTTGTGACCGTGTACCGCATCGGTACCCCACATGGTAGGAATAGTGCTGCCATCGAGTGAATCGTCGATAGACGCTTGATACATTTTTTCAGCTAGGGCGACCCAATCTTCAACCTTCGCATGTTTGTCGTTATTAGGAAACGCACCGCCACCATTGAGGTATGAACCAAAGCCATACTTACGCATATCTTCAACAGTGATGTCGCGGATTTCAGGCTGGATCATCTGAGCAATCTTTTGCTCAAGTGTCATCGTAGCCATAATCTCAGTTACCCGACTTTCAACGTCATTCAGCGTTGCTACGTCGTTTTCAATTTTCGGCCATAAGGTCTGTGCCGCTTGCTTTGGTGCTTCTTGCACCTGTGATTCGTCAGACTTTTTCTCTTCAGAGCAGCCTGCGGCTACGAGTACCGCAAGACTAACTGCAACAGAAGTAAGTGTACGTTTCATTATTCTTTTCCTGATTCAATAGCGTGTGGAATAGCACCCTTGATGCCATAGAAAGCGATGTAAACATAACAAAGAGCTGGCAGTAAGAACGACAGTTGCAGACCAATGCTGTCAGCAAGCATGCCTTGGAACAATGGCACAATCGCGCCGCCAACAATGGCTAAACACAAAATACCTGAGCCTTGCGCTGTGAATTTACCAAGGCCATTTAATGCCAAGCTGAAGATGGTTGGGAACATCACAGAGTTACAAAGACCAACCAACAAGATTGCCCAAAAAGCCACCATGCCGTCGAAGAATACCGCAACCAATACCAGTACAAATGCAGCTAATGCGTTAAATGTTAGTACCGCACGGCCAGACACTTTTTGCATTACAGCAGCGCCAATAAAGCGACCAACCATCGCACCGCCCCAATAATAGGTTAGGTATTTGGCTGCCTCACCTTCGTGCATGCCAGCAATGCTATCTAATGTAAAAAAGTTAACAATGGTACTGCCGATAGCAACTTCCGCCCCAACGTACATGAAGATACCTAGCGCACCTAAGGTTAAGTGACTGTATTGCCAAGCCGAGCCTTTTGTAGTCACTTCTTGGTCGTCTTGGCCGATGATTTTAGGTAGGGCTAGTTTTGCGAAAATGCCAGCAAGAATAAGCAGCGCACCCGCTAGCATCAAATAAGGAACTTGCGTTGCAGATGCATCGCCTTTAACAACTTCGGCACCTTCGGTGAAAATAAGAATTGAACCGAAAAACGGCGCTACGGTTGTACCGAAAGAGTTGAATGCTTGCGTCATGGTTAAACGAGATGACGCGGTTTCAACAGGGCCAAGGGTACTCACATATGGGTTTGCAGCAACTTGTAAAATGGTAATGCCTGACGCCAGTACAAACAGAGCTAACAGGAACAATGCGTAAATACCTGCGCTAGCAGCAGGGTAAAATAGCAAACAACCGACACTGGCAATCACTAAGCCAACAACAATACCGCGCTGATAGCCAATCGCCCCAACCAATTTACCCGCTGGCAGTGATACTACGAAGTACGCGATGAAGAAACAAAACTGCACAAGCATAGCTTGTGTGTAGTTAAGCTCGAAAGCGCCTTTTAGATAAGGAATTAAAATATCGTTAAGACACGTAATGAAACCCCACATAAAAAATAATGAGGTCAGTGCCACGAGCGCGAAACGGTATGATTGGTTAGGATTTGATACCGATTCTTGCGCAGATTGTTGCTGCATTGATATAGCCACCGCGTTCTCCTGTTGATCTTTTGCGCGAAAGCGCTTACATTTACCTATGAAAGCGCTTACATTTATTTTGATAATTGCAGAAAGCGCATACAAATTCAAATAAAAAATCCCTCATAAGGGATAGAAAAATGGATTAGCCACCTTGATATCTACAATTAGCTTGCCAAAACAATCAGCGATGATGCGCCGAGACTTTATCTATGGTGTTGCAACGTCATCATTCCAAATAGAAGGTGCGCGAGACTCTCGTATCGATTGCATATGGGACACCTTTTGCGCTCAGCCTAATACCATCGAAGATGGAACGCACGGTGATATCGCATGTGAGCATGTGAAATATTGGCGCCAAGATGTCGATATGATTGCTGACTTAGGTGTAGATGCTTATCGACTATCGGTAGCATGGGGCCGAGTGATGAACGAAGACGGCTCAGTCAATAAAGCGGGTTTGCAGTTTTATATTGACTTAGTCGATGCGCTTCACGCCAAAAACATCAAAGTATTTATCACGTTATATCACTGGGATTTACCCCAATACCTCGAAGATAAAGGCGGCTGGTTAAATAGAGATACAGCGCATGCGTTCGCGCATTACACTGATATAGTGTCTAAGGCGCTGGGCGAAGACGTGTATTCTTATGCCACCCTAAACGAACCATTTTGTTCTGCATTCTTAGGTTATGAAGCGGGCATTCATGCTCCGGGTAAAACAGGTAAAGGCAATGGCCGACAAGCTGCACATAACTTGCTGTTAGCCCATGGCTTAGGTATGCGTGTATTACGACGCAATGTGCCAAAGAGTATGTGTGGCATCGTACTGAATTTCTCAACCGCATACAGCGCCAGTGAATCGCCAGAAGATATCGCTGCAACGCGCATGGGCGATGAGTACCACAATCATTGGTACATTCAGCCGCTTCTTGAGGCCAGCTACCCAGATGTGATTAACCACCTTGAGCCACACGAGCGCCCAGTCATTGAAGACGGCGATATGGACATTATCTCTGAGAAAAATGATTTCATTGGTATTAACTATTACACCCGTGCAGTATTCAAAAGCGATGGCAACGGTTGGTTTGATCAAGTGGTCCCTCAAGGCGATGGCCTAACGGCAATGGGGTGGGAAATTGTCCCTGACGCGTTTACCAAATTATTGGTTGACCTCAATGCACGTTATGAATTGCCTCCTATTTATATTACCGAAAATGGTGCAGCGTTTGATGACAGCGAGGTCAATGGCGAAGTACCGGATCAGCCACGTATTGACTACTTCAACAGTCACCTCCGTGCCGTTGACAGTGCTATGGAACAAGGTGTTGATATTCGCGGCTATTTCGCTTGGAGTTTAATGGATAACTTTGAATGGGCACTGGGTTATTCGAAGCGTTTTGGTATTGTCTACGTGGATTACGATACGCAAAAACGCACCCTTAAAAACAGTGCACTTGGCTATAAAGCGATGCTAAACCATAGACTATAGCGCCTCTTTGTATTAGCGTTAGCGCATCAGGAAGAATACAAAAATAACAATGGCAACGATATACGAAGTCTCTAAAGCCGCGGGCGTGTCTTTGGCAACCGTTTCAAGGGTAATGAACGGTAATGTTAAAGTCAGTGACCGCACGCGGGCGAAAGTCATCAAAGCGATGGATGAACTAGGGTATAAACCTAACTCCATCGCCCAATCCCTGGCATCAAATCGCAGTAACAGTGTGGGCTTACTGGTTTCAGAACTACACGGTTCGTTCTTCGGAAACATGATGAGTACCGTGGAGCAAGTTTTGCGAAATGCTGGCAAGCACGTGGTGATCACCGCCGGTCACAGTGACGAACAAAAAGAAAAAGACGCCATTGAATTTTTACTAGATAGACGTTGTGATGCCATTATTTTGCACGCAGAAGCGGTGAGTGATGAGTATTTGCTGGAGTTGAATCAACGTAACGTTGAGGTGGTGTTGATTAACCGCCGAATTGAGCAAATGGCTGAACGTTGTTTTTACACCGACAACGAACTCGGTGGCTATCTAGCAACGAAAGCTGCAATTGATGCCGGACATAAAGACATTGCGTATATAAGCGGTCCGCGCTTTAAACAAGATGCCAGCGAGCGTTTAGCAGGTCATAAACGTGCGCTAGCAGAGGCTAATATCGACTTTAACCCGCAGTTGCTGGTTGAAGGTGGCTTCCATGAAGACGAAGGCGCACAAGGATATGCGCAATTATTGGCAACAGGCTTGTCATTCACAGCCTTGGTATGTGCCAACGATGAAATGGCTTCAGGTGCCATGACTGCGGCGCGCGAAGGGGGTGTACTTATTCCAGAGCAGTTATCCGTGATCGGCTTCGATGATGTGTTATTTGCTCGCTACTTGTATCCAAAGTTGACCACCATTGATAACCCAATTCAGAGAATGGGTTACGGTGCGGCGCATTGGGTGCTTGAACATGTATATAAACAAAAGACACCAAAACAACACACAAATTTATTCGCACCCAAGTTAATTGTGCGAGACTCACTAGTGGTACCATCATGAAAACATTGATCTCTCCCGCTTTATTTTACACCCTCGTGGTTTCGCTCGGGGGATTCATCTTCGGATTCGACGCCTCGGTTATCTCAGGTGCGATTGGTTTTATTTCTGAGCAATATCAGCTTACTAGCTGGCAACAGGGGTTTGTTGTTAGTTCACCAACGCTAGGTGGCTTGCTCGCTACTTTATTTGCTGGGGTGGTCAGTGATGCCATCGGGCGGCGTAAGACGCTCATCGGTATAGCTGTGCTATTTGTCGTTTCTGCGGCAGCGTCGGCGTTGGCTCAGGGCTATTGGATGCTGGTTATTGCCCGTTTTATCGGTGGTATGGCATTTTGCTCTTTGATGGTTGCGCCTATGTACATCGCTGAAATCAGCTTGCCTGAGCATCGCGGTAAACTGGTGTCGATTAACCAACTGAATATCGTGCTTGGATTCTCGGTTT
Source organism: Pseudoalteromonas maris (assembly GCF_049257235.1). Classification (NCBI taxonomy): domain Bacteria; kingdom Pseudomonadati; phylum Pseudomonadota; class Gammaproteobacteria; order Alteromonadales; family Pseudoalteromonadaceae; genus Pseudoalteromonas; species Pseudoalteromonas maris. The sequence continues at coordinate 168,939 of NZ_JBMMUF010000007.1, read as the reverse complement.
CATATTTCAGTAACTACCTGCTTCTTCAGTGGGCACAAAGCGATGCAGATTGGGTTACCTCTTTGGGTGTCAATGAGCACTTGTGGCGCTGGATGTTAGGCTTGGAGTTATTACCTGCTGTGTGTTGGTTGGTGTTATTGTTTTTCATTCCACGCAGCCCACGTTGGTTGTTAATGCATAAGATGGACGCAGAAGCTGAGTCTGTGGCATCAAAACTCTTTTCTAAAGAGCAAATAGAACAACAGTTGCGCACTATGCGCGCGTCATTGCAAAAGCAAGTGCCACCATTGGCGCAACGTATTAAAACTGTGTTTAGCAGCAAAATTCGCTTTGCGTTAATGATTGGTTTGCTCATCGCCATCGCGCAACAAATTACCGGTATTAACGTTATATTCTTCTACGCGCCAACTATTTTTGAACAAAGTGGCGTAGGTACCAACACCGCATTTGCACAAGCTGTATGGATTGGTGTGGTCAACGTGATTTTCACAGTCGTGGCCATGTTGACCATTGACCGTTATGGCCGCAAACCCCTGCTATTGTTCGGTTTAACAGGTATCGCTATTAGTATGGCCTTGTGTAGCTGGGGCTTTAACCAAGCCACCTACCAAGTAAGTACGAAAGCAGCCACCGAGTTGGCGCAAAAAGTACCTGCACCCGTTATGGCGGATCTAGCGCCTATGGTTGGCACGGCCTATGACAACGACGTGGCGTTTAAAAACGCCTTAAGCGAGCACCTTGGCGAAGACGCGGCACAAACTCATCAGGGTGCAATCATGGCCAAAGCAATCACTATGAATGCAACCTTGGTGTTGGTTGGTATTACCCTTTTCGTAGCGGCATTTGCGGTATCGCTTGGGCCAGTAATGTGGGTGATGTTCTCTGAGATATTCCCTAACGAGGTGCGCGCTGTCGCGATATCTGTGGTGACTGTAGTGAATAACGCAGTCAGCTTCTTGGTGCAGCTGGTATTCCCATGGGAGCTAGCGAAATACGGCGCTGCGCCGACATTCGCAATTTACGGCATCTTTGCTGTGTTGTCGTTAGTACTCGTGTGGCGCTACCTGCCAGAGACCAAAGGAAAGTCTCTTGAGCAGCTTGAGTTGGACTTAGGTTCACGTAGTAGATAATTGTTGAAATAACAAAGAGTTATATATATTATAGCTGAGTTTTAATATTCGCTAAGTAGTCAAAAAGAGCATTCATGATGAGCGCTGACTCATACTTATACTCTCACTTCATTTGGCTACTTAGTTGCAATATAAATACGCCAAGGACATGGTGTGACTCACTCCTATAGATGACCATCCTCCTTGACTTCTATTATCTGACTTAGTGCCCAATAGCACTGAGTTCGACAACGAGTGGTTATGTATATAACAAGAGTATTGCTATTCATTTGTCTTTTCTGCGTGCAATATGCAGCTGCAAAAAACAATCACGACATTTCTCACGACATCACCTTAGCCGCTGCGCAGCAAAGTTTAGTGGGCGTTACTTGGGGAATTATAACGCCTACAGGATCACAGGTAGGCAGCGCGGGCTATGCGAATGTCGACCAAAGCCAGCCGATGCTTCCCAATCAGAAGATGCATGTTGGTTCTGTCACCAAGTCGGTATTAGCACTAGGTGTAATGCGGTTGATTAGCGATGGCCGATTATCGCTAGATGCACAGGTGCATACCTTATTGCCGCAGGTAAATTTTATTAATCCTTGGGCTGATCGTGCACCAATTACAGTGAGGCATTTACTAGACCATACCGCTGGGTTAGATAATGTCCGTATGTGGCAGGTGCTCAGTACTCAGCCAAAACCTGATATGCCACTAATTGAAGCGTTTCCCACAGACGACTCATCATTATTGCGATTACGAACAGAGCCAGGCACACAATATTCGTACTCCAATATGGGCTACGCACTTTTGGGAATGATAATCGAAGCGGTCACTTTGCAATCCTACGAAGACTATTTAGATGCAAACTTGCTCGCGCCGTTACACATGTATGACAGCACGTTCACCTTTGTTGAGCAGCAATCAGACTCAAGATTGGCGATGGGTTATCATGAAAACAACATGCCTCAACCTGCAATTGCTACTTATTTACGCCCCGCGGGTCAATTTACTACCACTGCACCAGATATGGTGAAGTTGATGGGGTTCATGTTAGGTGACGGAACACTTAATGGTAAGCCGTTTATTGCAAAGTATTTGATGACCAAGCTGGCAACACCATTTGATACAGATGCTCGTAAAGCGGGTATGGAAATAGGTCATGGATTGGCATTAGCTCTGAGAGATCGTCACTCGCGAGTTGGCCAGTGTCACCCGGGAACAACATACGGGTTTCGTGCCTATATGTGTATTTTTCCAAAGGCTCGAAAGGGGTTCTTTATTGCCACAAACACGGACAGTGAAACGGCTGATTATGAGCAGTTAAATAAAATATTGATTGATGCGTTACAGATACCAAAACAAGAAGCCGCAGCTGCTAACAATAAAGGTACTAACGGCAATGTCACTGGTCTGTATTTACTCTCACCTAACAACATGGCTGAATTTGCGTTTCCAGACAGATTATTCCACTACATTTGGGTTGCGCAGCAACAAGAGCAATTAGTTCTTAAATCTTTTCAGGGGCAGGACAGGAAGCTGATCCCTGTAGATAAAGGGTTGTTTCGTCAAACTGATCGCTCGCAGGCATCCCATGTCTTTTATACAAATGCGCAAGGGGATTTACTGCTTAACGATGGTCGAAAAACTTACAAAAGAGCGTCTTTAACAGCTGTACTATTTTATTGGTTAAGTTTGGCTTCAGGACTAGCATCGCTACTTTACATCCTAATTGTGGGCATCACTCGAATGTTTAAGCGTGACTCCCATGCATTTTCGACAGTGAAATGGGCATTCTTCAACTTAGTTGCTTTTGCGCTTCCCTGCCTACTGTACGTAAATCAATCATTTTTAGCATTTGGTGATGTGACTGCTGCGAGTATTTGTTTAGCGATTTTGACGGGTTTACTGCCGATCTCCCAAGTGGTTTGTTTGTACCGCAGTATCCAAAGTTACCAAAAGAGCAGAGCCGCTAAACGGGATATGTTCTTTATCGCTCTGGCGTTGCAGATGAGCTTAGTACTGTTTTATTGGGGATGGCTACCAACAACATTTTGGCGCTAAATAGCCCTTTGGTGGTAGTGAGTGATGTGAACACTCAGTTATAAACGAAAAAAGGCGTTAGCGGTTTCCTCTAGCGCCTTATTCAGTTACACTGCGCGTCCTTTTTTTGACCAACCTAGGGTAACGTTTCCTTTGATAGCTACAGCTAATATCGCCATGCAGTTTGGCGCCAAGCCTCTTTTTGAAAATGTGTCAGTAAAATTCAACAACGGTAATCGCTACGGTTTAATCGGTGCGAACGGCTGTGGTAAATCAACGTTTATGAAAATCCTAGGTGGCGATTTAGAGCCATCTGCGGGCAACGTGATGTTGGGTGAAGGTGTGCGTCTGGGTAAGCTACGTCAGGATCAGTTCGCATTCGAAGAATACAGTGTCATGGACACAGTGTTGATGGGTAACACTGAATTGTGGGCGGTCAAAGAGCGCCGTGATTACATTTACAGCCAGCCAGAAATGAGCGAAGAAGAAGGCATGGAAGTGGCCGACTTAGAAACGCAATTTGCAGAAATGGATGGCTATACAGCAGAGAGCCGTGCTGGTGAGTTATTGCTTGGATTGGAAATCCCAATTGAGCAACACTTTGGCCCGATGAGCGAAGTCGCCCCAGGTTGGAAACTACGTGTACTTCTTGCTCAAGCGCTGTTCTCAGACCCAGAGGTTCTGCTACTAGACGAACCGACCAACAACTTGGATATCAATACCATCCGTTGGTTGGAGCAAGTCTTAGTAGAGCGCAAAAGTACCATGGTGATCATCTCGCACGACCGTCACTTCCTAAACACAGTGTGTACGCACATGGCTGACTTAGATTATGGTGAAGTGCGCTTATTCCCGGGTAACTACGATGAGTACATGACCGCGGCAACCCAAGCGCGTGAAAAGCAGCTTAATGAAAATGCGAAGAAAAAAGCACAAATCGCTGAACTGCAAAGCTTTGTTAGCCGCTTCTCTGCGAATGCGTCAAAGGCGAAGCAGGCAACGTCTCGTGCTAAGCAAATTGATAAGATTCAACTTGAAGAAATCAAGCCTTCAAGCCGTGTGAGTCCTTACATCAAGTTTGACCAAGAGAAGAAACTTCACCGCCAAGCGGTGACTGTTGAAGGTCTTTCAAAAGCGTTTGAAAATCCACTGTTCAACAACTTTGACTTGCAAGTTGAAGCAGGCCAGCGCGTTGCGATTATTGGTCAAAACGGTGCAGGTAAAACAACCCTACTGCGTTGTTTGCTGGGCGAAGTAGAAGCAGATAAAGGTACTGTTAAATGGGCTGAGGCGGCAAAAATTGGTTATATCGCACAGGACCATGCTGATGACTTTAAAGAAGATGCCACCCTGTTTGATTGGATGAAGCAGTGGACAACTGGCGATGACCAAGTGGTGCGTGGTGCTCTTGGCCGTATGTTGTTCTCAAACGATGATGTGAAAAAGAAAGTAAAAGTACTCTCTGGTGGTGAAAAGGGTCGTATGCTATTTGGCAAAATGACGCTGATTAATCCAAACGTGTTGGTACTGGACGAGCCAACCAACCACCTTGATATGGAATCGATTGAAGCATTGAACTTGGCATTAGAGAACTACGAGGGCACTTTGTTCTTCGTGAGCCATGACCGTGAGTTTGTATCTTCACTGGCAACGCAAATCATCGATATTAGACCTGAAGGCATCGTGCACTTCCATGGTCCATACGAAGAGTATCTAAAAAGCCAAGGGCTTTAATGAACGCCGCTACAATAACACTGACAAGCTGTTATTGGAGCCATTGTATCGCGGATCTTTAGTCGGATAAGACTATACTTAGATCACCCCTTTGAAGAAGGAGGTGAGTCATGCCAAAGTATGTAATAGAAAGAGAGGTTGAAGGCGCAGGACAGCTGTCAGGTGCAGATTTGCAGGGAATTTCTGTGAAATCATGCGATGTGCTACAGCAGTTAGGGCCAACAATTCAGTGGGTAGAAAGTTATGTGACGGGCAATAAGATCTTCTGCGTTTACATTGCTCCTGACGAATCACTCATTGAACAACACGCGCGTATGGGAGAGTTTCCTATTACCGCGATACATGAAGTAAAAAATGTCATTGATCCTACAACGGCAGAATAATACGTTTTTCAAAGGCTGGGGCTATCAATGTGCTCGAGCCTTTTTTTATGATGGCGCGTAACCCCAATACATCTAAGTCCATCAAATAAACAGATTATTTCAATCTATTTTTCTCAGTAAAATCGATTCAAATCATGGTCTATAGTTAATCTCGTTAATAACAACTCCAAACGGGAGCAACATACTATGCGTAATAAATCACTACCTTTAGTGACTGCAATTGCGATAGCAGTATCTTCAGCTGTATCGATGAACGCATTTGCGTCAGAGCCAAAATCTAACCAATTCTGGTGGCCTGACCAACTTGATTTAAGCCCACTACGCGATCATGGCGTAGAATCTCATCCTTACGGCGAAGACTTTGACTATGGAGCAGCATTTGAAAGCCTAGACCTTGGTGCAGTCAAAGAAGATATTCGAAAAGTGCTAACACAATCACAAGATTGGTGGCCTGCTGATTACGGTCACTATGGCCCGTTCTTTATTCGTATGGCATGGCACGCTGCGGGTACGTATCGTGTATTTGATGGCCGTGGCGGCTCTGGTGGCGGACAAATGCGCTTTGACCCACTGAACAGCTGGCCTGATAACGCCAACCTTGATAAAGCACGCAGACTGCTTTGGCCTGTGAAACAGAAATATGGCCGTGACATCTCTTGGGCCGACTTGATGGCGTTAACAGGTAACGTAGCCCTTGAAGACATGGGCTTTACGACCTTTGGCTTCGCTGGTGGCCGCGAAGATGATTGGGAGCCAGACTTGGTGTATTGGGGGCCTGAGGGCAAGATGCTAACTGATGAGCGCCGCGATAAAAAGGGTAAGCTCAAAGGGCCACTTGCTGCGGTAGAAATGGGTCTTATCTATGTAAATCCACAAGGTCCGCATGGCAAACCTGACCCTATTGCCGCGGCCAATGATATTCGTATGTCATTCGGTCGTATGGCAATGAACGATGAGGAAATTGTGGCGCTCATTGCAGGCGGGCACACCTTCGGTAAAGCCCATGGCGCGAAAAAAGGAGACTGTGTTGGCAAAGAACCTGCTGCAGCACCAACAGAGGATCAAGGCTTTGGCTGGAAGAACAAATGTGGCAAAGGTAACGCAGAAGACACCATGACCAGTGGTTTTGAAGGTGCATGGACAGTTACGCCAACGCAGTGGACTACCAACTATCTTGATAACCTATTCAACTTTGAGTGGAAGCAAACTAAGAGCCCTGCGGGGGCAATCCAATGGATCCCAACCGATGAAGCAGCTCAAAACCTCGTGCCTGATGCGCACATCAAGGGTAAACGTCATGCGCCAATCATGTTTACCACTGATATAGCGTTGAAAGAGGATCCTGCGTTTAGAAAAATCGCTGAGAGCTTTCGTGCTGATCCGAAAAAGTATGAGCTAGCATTTGCAAAAGCATGGTTTAAGTTAAACCACCGCGACCTAGGTCCTCGTGCTCGTTACTTAGGTTCAGAAGTGCCAGAGGAAATTCTTATTTGGCAAGATTACATCCCTGAGCCAAATCACACCTTGGTGAACGACAAGCAAATTGCGGATCTAAAAGCGCAAATTCTAAAGTCTAAGTTGACTGTTCCCGAGCTAGTTCGGGTGGCGTGGGCATCGGCTGCAAGCTATCGTGAAACCGATATGCGCGGTGGTGCAAACGGTGCGCGCTTGCGCTTAGCGCCGCAAAAAGATTGGCCTGTTAACAATCCAAAAGAAGTAGCTAAGGTGTTAAAAGAGCTGGAAAAAATCCAGAAGAAGTTCAATAAAAAAGGCGGTGACACACAAATCTCACTCGCTGATATGATTGTACTTGGTGGTGCTGCGGCGATTGAAAAAGGTGCCAAAGATGCAGGTTTTGACATCACAGTACCGTTCAAGCCCGGACGTATGGACGCTAGTGCTGAGTATACAGATGCTGACTCATTTGACGTTCTAGAGCCAACCGCCGATGCGTTTCGCAACTACTACAGCAGCGGCTGGAAATCACCTACAGGCATGCTGGTTGAGCGCGCTGACTTACTGGGTTTGACCGTTCCAGAGATGACCGCATTACTTGGAGGTATGCGTACACTTGATGCTAATTACAAAGGCATGGATCATGGTGTGCTTACCAACAAGCCGGGTACCTTGAGCAATGACTTCTTCGTTAACTTACTTGATATGTCTACCAAGTGGAGTAAATCGAGTAAAGAAGAAGGCGTGTATGAGGGAGTGGATCGTCAAACGGGTAAACAGAAATGGACGGCTACCTCAGTGGACCTTATTTTTGGTTCGAATTCAGAACTTCGTGCTATCTCCGAGGTGTACGCATCCAGCGATGCCAAAGAAAAGTTCGTTAATGACTTTGTTGCAGCGTGGACTAAGGTGATGACCGCGGATCGGTTTGACCTTAAATAACATAACTAATTTGTGATGCTAAAGAGCCGCCTTGCGCGGCTCTTTTTTTGTGTGCTTGGTGACACACAACGGATGTTGTAGAATTGCGCCCTAGGTTGGCAAATTCGCCTGATTCGAAGAGATTTAAGATGAAGTACATAAAGTATGTTGCAGTGCTATTAGTTGTACTGGGGTTAGCTGGTTGTGGCGGACATGGATATGAGGGTCATTACGTAAGTACCTCTGATAACAAAGTATTTAATGCATTTTCAGAGCTTGCTGGCGTCAAAAAGATCTACATTGGCGAAAACTTTATTGAAGCCGATGGCCAGCGCACGCAATTTGATGAAATTTTTGTTCGCGAGCTCAAATCGGGTGATTTTTTGGTGTTCAAAAGTGGCAATGACGAGCAAACCTGGGAAATCGATGAAGACGGCACCTTGGTGCGCGATTTGGGCTTAATGTCGCTACGCTTCGAGCGTGTTGAAAAGTAAGCTAAGCCAATAGTGAATGTTAAAGGCAGCAATCGCTGCCTTTTGTATTTGTAGCTGCCCAATAGCACGCACGATTTTTCCTTGGCATATACGCTTTGATTACAAGCCAAGCCAAAATAAACCAAGACGATTGCGCGCAAAAAGACGATAATGTGTGCATTACATGTATTTTATTGACCGAACGCGCCACACTTGCTTGTTGCAAAGAGCGTGTTGTCGGTCTTTGTGATTTTTAGGGTACCGATAACTCATGGAAATTAAAGTTAATTTTCTCGACAACCTCAGATTAGAGGCCAAATTCGACGACTTCACCGTGATTGCTGATCAGCCGATCCGATACAAAGGTGATGGCTCTGCACCAAGTCCGTTCGATTACTTTTTGGCGTCATCTGCATTGTGTGCCGCGTATTTTGTGAAGGTGTATTGTAATGCCCGCGACCTTTCTACGGATGGGATCCGCATTTCACAAAACAACATTATCGACCCTGAAGACAGATATAACCAAATTTTCAAAATTCAGGTCGAATTACCAGAGAGTATCTCAGAAAAAGACCGCCAAGGTATTTTGCGTTCTATTGAACGTTGTACGGTAAAACGTGTTGTGCAAACGGGTCCTGAGTTTCAAATCGACCCAGTTGATAACATCGACGAAGACGCACAAGCCATGTTGATGGTTGATGCGGATACTGATCATAGTACCTACATCCTTGGTAAAGACTTACCGCTTGAACAAACCATTAAAAATATGACCAGCATGCTTGCAGACTTGGGCATGAAGATTGAAGTCGCATCATGGCGTAATATCGTGCCTCATGTATGGTCATTGCATATTCGCGACGCCGCATCACCTATGTGCTTTACCAATGGTAAAGGTGCAACGAAAGAAAGTGCCTTGTGCTCTGCACTGGGTGAATTTATTGAACGTTTAAGTTGTAACTTTTTCTACAATGATCAGTATCTTGGTGAAGAAATCGCGAACAGTGACTTTGTCCATTATCCGCAAGAAAAATGGTTTAAAGCTGGGGATAATGACGCCCTCCCTGAAGGGATTTTGGATGACTACTGTCTAGAAATTTATAACCCTGAAGGTGAACTGCACGCATCACACCTAATCGATACCAACTCTGGACGTGTTGATAGAGGCGTATGTTCAATTCCATACACTCGCCATTCAGATGGTGAAACCGTGTATTTCCCACAAAACCTGATTGAGAACCTGTTCTTAAGTAACGGTATGAGTGCGGGTAACAACCTTAATGAAGCCAAGGTGCAGTGTTTGTCTGAGATTTTTGAGCGTGCTGTTAAGCGTCAAATCATCGAACAAGAAATTGTGCTTCCAGATGTGCCGCAAGAGGTGCTGGCTAAGTACCCAAGTATTGTCGAAGGCATCGAGAAACTTGAAGAGCAGGGTTTCCCGATTGTGGTCAAAGATGCCTCGTTGGGTGGTCAATTCCCGGTGATGTGCGTCACCTTGATGAACCCACGAACAGGGGGCGTATTCGCCTCATTTGGTGCTCACCCGAGTTTAGAGGTGGCACTAGAGCGCAGTCTTACTGAACTATTACAAGGTCGTAGCTTTGAAGGTTTGAATGATGTGCCTAAGCCAACATTCAATTCCATGGCGGTATCAGAGCCTGAAAACTTTGTTGAGCACTTTATTGATTCTACGGGTGTAATTTCATGGCGCTTCTTCAGTGCGAAAGCAGATTACGACTTTGTAGAGTGGGATTTTTCAGGCACCAATGAACAAGAATGTGATGCCTTGTTTGGTATCCTTGCGGATCTTGGCAAAGAAGCATATGTGGCTGAATTTACAGAGATTGGCTGTGCGTGTCGTATTCTTGTGCCTGACTACTCAGAAGTGTATCCGGTCGAAGACTTAATTTGGGATAACACCAACAAAGCCTTGCAATACCGTGAAGATATTTTGAATTTGCATTCACTTTCAGATGACGCATTGGTGGCACTGGTAGAGCGCTTAGAAGAGAGTCAGCTTGATAATTACATCGATATCATCACCCTGATTGGCGTGGAGTTTGATGAAAATACGGTATGGGGCCAGCTAACTATTCTAGAGCTTAAGATTCTGATTTACTTAGCGTTAGGTGAGTTAGAAGATGCCATTGAGCTGGTTGGCGACTTTTTACAGTACAACGACAACACAGTGGAACGAGGATTGTTCTACCAAGCAGTGAATGCGGTACTCGAAGTCACCCTTGATGATGAGCTCGAGCTTGAAGATTACCTGCATAACTTCTCACGAATGTTTGGTAAAGAAACCATGGAAAATGCAGTAGGCATGGTCAATGGTGACGTGCGTTTTTATGGCTTAACCCCAACGAACATGAAGTTAGAAGGCTTAGACAAGCACTTACGTTTAATCGACAGCTATAAGAAGTTACACCAAGCCCGTGGTGAGTTATTCAACAAAGGCTAAGCTAAGTTCGGGTAGTGAATTGCAATAAATAGCGTGCCCATGAGGGGCGCTATTTTGCGCACTGCTCACACAGCATTGACTCAGCACTGACTCAGATAGAGAAATCATGAACCGTAGAAAGAAAATTTTCACCAAGCTAAAAGCGAAAGACAAACGTGCTAATGCCAAATTGCATAAAAGCAACAAACCCGCATATGTCTCAAAAGCAGATCGTGAAAAGCTGGCACAGCAAGAAGACGGCGAAGCACAAGAATCACCCAGCGAGCCAACACAATAGAGCGCTAGGAAGATCATTTATTTAATTCAATGGGTATTAAACTACCCCCTCGACGCAGAGCGCTATTAATACGCTCTGGGTTTAGTGCGTTAACGCGCACTCATTTTACGTGTTGTGACGTTACTCACATTTCACTGCAAAATACTCATCAACACTGTGGATGACTAATTGCGGATGCTGCTCCACAATTTGTTCATAGATTTCAGGGCGTTGGACTTTCATTTTCATCATTGCGCGTAAGTGATAAGGCTGTACTTCTTGCCCACGATCGAATAGGTAACCCAAGAAGCTGGATTCACCGTTTTGATTGTCTGTAATGGCGCGGTGTACGAATGAATTGTTAGTGGTGAGCGAAAAATACAGCGGATCCAAGTGCTGTTGATTTGAGCGCGCCAAATAAGGCTCTATTTTTTTGTAAAACGGTAAATTGCCTCTGTGCGCCGCAGCATTGGCCAGATGCAGCGCAGTATTTTCGGGAATATAACCAATTTGATTGAGCCATGCGTCCAATTCAGGCGTTCCTGCAAACGCTGCGAGTGTATGCGCAGACTCAATATTGACTACAAGGCCGGCATTAGTTAAACGGTTGACTATCTCACTTCGAGGCAGGTCATCGCTGGTAGCCATCGATGTCAGTGTCAACGCCAAGGTGGTGATATCATCTTGCGACATTCCTGCGAGATCAAGATTATCAAGCTCCAGACGTTGCAACTCCCCTAAAGGTTTGTTTAACGACATGAGCTGCAAAAATGCATCGCGATTAATTTCTTCGTTGCTTCGCGTTGGGGCATCAAGACAATACGCATATTCTGGTGATGCAGTCACTTCGGCCACAAACTCTGAGTCTTCATAGTCATGCCATTGTGCTACGGGTAGTGAGCGTGCATCTAACCAGTCATTTTGAGCCACACAGGCTTGCTGTAATTTCAGCTCCTGGTCATTCAAAAAGGCGGGCGTATCTATCGTTAAATCGAGTGCTGATACTTGCTGGGCAAGCGCACTGATGGGCTCAATGCCGAGGTTGACTCCTTTGCTCGCTAACAGGGCTAAATCAATCTCCATGGCCCCAGGGTTATTCGGCGATAAATACAAAGGTGAGCGTTGTAAGCCCATAGCGTTGATGAGCCTTTGGCGAAGTTCAGTGTCGTGTGGTGAGGGTGCAAATACCTGCAAATGTAATAACGCCAGCATCTGCAACTCACTCACAAAGATTGATTTATTATCAAAAGCTTGTGGGTATTTTTCAGTGAGTAATGTCGCGGCTTGAGTGTGCCCGGTCATCATCATCACCATGAAAAAGTTATGCAGTGGACTGAGCTCGGCTGAATTGAGTAAAGCGGGTGGCACATCCGCAGTAATATCTTGGGTAATGTCGGTAAGTTTGAAAGAGACAGGGTCATTAAGTAGCTGTTGCTCAAACACATCTACATCAAGCAGTGAACGATAAAGGTAGTGTGTGGAGCTTACTCTAGGAATACCGTCTTCGACCTGTGTACGACTGGGTAGGGTTGATAATCGCTCTATGTTGTCCGCAATGAGCTCTTTGATGTACTTGTTTTCATCGTCATCCTGTAGCTTTATTGCGTGACTTTCTAAGTACTCTATTAATGTGTCTTTGAGCTGTGATGTTGCTTCAAAGTTCATCGCTTTGTCCCGCCACGGTCCGACTACCGACCAATCTGCACCTTGCACAAGCAGCGCATGGCTGACTTCATCTATGCTATATCCTTGTTGCCATGCGATAGTGGCCTGTTGTATGAGTGCGTTATTGTGTTCATGGTGCTGTTCATAAAACCGCCTATTTAAACCCGCACATTCATCTTTACTGGGAGTGTCCTGTGGAAAAGGCGTTGCTTTGAACTGAGTTTTGGGTTTGTGTGTATTTAATGCTAACACAGTGGTGGCGACAGCCTCATTGCTCAGTGCCGAGTGCACGCGCTCTGCTGGCTTATCGCTGGGTTTGAAAAGCAATAGTAATGTGCCAATGGCCAGTGTGAACAAAACCAGAAGAACAACTTTTTTCATTGCTTCTCCAATAAGATAGAAGATATCTGCACTCATTGTTCCTTTTTTGACAGATAAAAACAATAGACAGGTAGTTGGCTACTCATGAGTTGCCCAGAAAATATATCGATACAACGAGGGAAAAGGGGTTATCTTTCATGCTAGATTTCAACTGGCGACGGTTTTGCTCAGTTATAAATAGGTAGAAATATATGAATCGCTCACACGCACTCGAACAAATAGTCACCTTTGGCAACCAAAAAGATGAGGCTTACGGTGAACTTATTAAGTTCGGCTATGACGCGGGTAAAGCCTACTTTGTGGTGACAAAAGCGGTGTTGGCGAAGATTTTGCACATGTACTTAGCGCAACAGATATCCTCTGATGAGCTCGAAATGTGGGCAAATTTTATTGAGTGTCGTGATGATATAGATTATGAGATTGTCGAGGACTTTATCTATTCCCTTGCCAACCCAAGCTTGATGGGGGAGATCACCCACGAGACAATTGCGAAAATGGTCACTCTGTTGTGAGTAAGCTTAAACCCCTCGAGTGCTATGTTGGTGTTTGCTACTTCTGATATTCGTTCTTTATCTCATCAACAAATGCTTGCGCTAGCTTCGAGCTGGCATTGCTTTTTGCAGTAATTAACATCACTGGGATTTGATAGGAATATTGCTGTGGCAATATCGCTTTGAAGATGCCTTTATCAACCCACGACTGCGCGTAGTGCTCGGGTAGATAACCAATAAATTTACCGCTAAGAATAAGCTGTGCGATGCCTTCATCATGATAAGCGGCGGCGGTATTTTGGTAGTTTAAATCGTCCTTGCGGGTTTCTTTATCGCGCATGTAGTTACTGGTGATCACCTCAGCTTGTTGTACGAGCGCTTTAGTTTGTGTGTCATGGCAATTGAATAATGGGTGTCCTTGGGCGCAGTAAAGGTAATTTACCTCGTTGTGCAGGGCCTCATACTCGAGCCCACGAATTGGGTGCCGACTTACACCTATGCCTACTAGAGCGCGCCCATTGACCACGGATGTCTCCACCTCTTTGGCTTCGCAAACATTGATATCAAACTGAATATGCTCACTTTTTTCACGTAGTGCAGCAATTGTTTTGGCAACAGGGCAACGCGGGTCGCTGACCATAGTATCTATGGTGGCAATGGTTAAACGACCCGATAATTCGGTTTTTGAGCTTGCTACTGTGCTGGCGAAGGCCTCGCATTGTTGCAGCAACTCAAGGGATGCTTGGTAGGTAACGCGCCCAGGCTCTGTTAATTCAAAGCCACTGCGACCACGCTTGCACAACTTCAAACCAAGACGCACTTCTAAGTCCGATAAATGCGAACTAATTGTTGAGCGGCCAATGTTTAAACGCGACTCAGCAGCAGACAAACCACCACATTCAACGATGGCAACAAATATTCTCAGTAGCCGCAAATCAACGTCATGCACCTGCATTTTGACAACTCCCAATGGCGGTAAATTTTTAGTTCGATAATATCGGAATGAATTACGAATATTATGCATTTATAAAACAACCTAGGCAAGCTAGCATGAGCGTAATTAGAAGCAGTTTTTGCTTAACTTTTAGGAGATTAAGATGATGTTTAGATATGGTGTTGACCAACTAAATCTTGATATCGTGAATGGTATTGCTGATGGCAGCATTCAAGCCGAGCTATGCCAAGAAGCGTTAGATAAAATTAATAAAAGCCGCCAAAATGTTGAAGCGATGGCCGCTTCAGACAAGGCCGTGTACGGTATTAATACGGGATTCGGCCCATTGTGCGATACGCAAATCTCGCCACAAGAAACGCATCTTCTGCAAAAGAACTTGCTGATCACCCATGCCGTGGGTGTGGGCGAGCCAATTGCAAAGCCCATTTCTAAATTGATGCTTATCACGAAAGTACATGCACTTAGCCAAGGTTTCTCTGGTATTCGTTTAGAAGTGATTGAACGCATGTTGGCGTTCCTAGAACTAGACTTAATTCCTGTGGTTCCGGAGCAAGGCTCAGTAGGTGCATCGGGTGACTTAGCACCGTTGTCACATCTGTTTTTACCACTTATTGGTGAAGGTGAATTTTGGCAAGATGGCAAAACGGTTGCTGCAAGTGAGCTATTAAAAGCCCATGACCTTGAGCCTCTTGAGCTGCATGCGAAAGAAGGTCTCGCACTTATCAATGGTACGCAATTTATTTTGTCTCATGGCATTACCGCATTAACAAAAATGCGCTACTTGCTTGATTTAGCTGACCTAGCTGGTGCGATGAGCATCGAAGGTATGCAAGGTAGCTCGTCACCATTTAGAGCAGAGCTACACGCAACACGCCCATTTGAGGGTAACATTGAAGTGGCTAAACGCATGCGTATGTTCTTCAAAGACTCGCAAAATATGGCTGCGCACACGGATTGTGACCGTGTACAAGACCCCTATTCATTGCGTTGTATCCCGCAAGTACATGGTGCATCACGCAATGCATACAACCATTTAAAAGATATGGTTGAAATCGAGATGAACTCAGTGACGGATAACCCTATCGTGATCAGCTCTGAAGAAGCGATCTCAGGAGGAAGTTTCCACGGTCAGCCGTTGGCGATGGTTTTAGACTATGCGTCAATCGCAGCTGCTGAGCTAGGTAATATCTCTGATAGACGTTGTTATTTATTACTTGAAGGCTTACACGGCTTACCGCGCTTGCTTACTACGTCTGGCGGCCTAAACTCAGGCATGATGATCCCGCAGTATGCGACAGCGGCCTTAGTCACAGAAAACAAATCGCTGTGCTTCCCACCATCGGCTGACAGTGTACCAACGTCAATGGGTCAAGAAGACCATGTTTCAATGGGCAGTATTTCTTCTCGTAAGTTAAACCAGATTTTAGGTAACCTTGAGAAGATCTTCGCTATTGAGCTGATGTACGCTGCGCAAGCGATTGAATTCCGTCGTCCAAATACATGTTCAGACATCATCGAAGAAAACTTTGCGATTATCCGCGAGAAAGTAGCCAAGCTAGAAGAAGATAGACTTCTAAAACCAGACATTGATGCCATGATTGCATTAGTTAAATCACATGCATTTAACGTGAACTAAGGGGCCAGTGACAATGACTTTTCAAGAACAAATTAAACAAGGTATTCCTAGCACTCTTCCAGAGCCTAAGCTTTATCCAGCGGGCGTGAACCGTGCGCCAAAGCGCAAGGACATTCTCAGCAGCGAGGAAAAACAGCTGGCAGTGCGTAATGCGTTGCGTTATTTCCCTAAAGAGTGGCACCAAGAGCTTGCTGCTGAATTTGCACAAGAGCTCAAAGATTTTGGCCGTATTTACATGTACCGCTTCAAGCCTAACTATGAAATGAAGGCGCGTTCTGTATCTGATTACCCTGCAAAATGTGAACAAGCAGCGGCGATCATGCTGATGATCGACAACAACCTCGATCCAGCGGTTGCGCAACACCCAGAAGAGCTTATTACTTACGGTGGTAACGGTGCGGTATTCCAAAACTGGGCACAGTACCTGCTAACCATGAAGTACCTAAGCGAAATGGAACATGACCAAACGCTTCATATCTACTCAGGTCACCCGATGGGGCTATTCCCATCATCTGTTGAAGCGCCGCGTGTGGTTGTGACTAACGGTATGATGATCCCGAACTACTCACAGCCAGATGACTGGGAAAAGTTCAACGCACTTGGCGTAACCCAATATGGACAAATGACCGCGGGTTCATTTATGTACATTGGTCCGCAGGGCATTGTTCACGGTACCACCATTACGGTTATGAATGCATTTCGTAAAGTATTGGAAAAACGCGAAAGTCCAAAAGGAAAAATCTTCCTTACCGCTGGTTTGGGTGGCATGAGTGGCGCACAGCCAAAAGCAGGTAACATCGCTAACTGTATTACCGTATGTGCAGAAGTGAATGAAAAAGCCGCGACCAAGCGTCATCAGCAAGGGTGGGTCGATGAGCTAATCGACAACATGGACGCGCTTATTGTACGTGTACGTGAAGCACAAGCAAACGAAGAAGTCGTATCTATTGCCTACGTTGGTAACATCGTTGATGTATGGGAAAGCTTCTACGAGCACGATATTTTTGTGCACTTGGGCTCAGATCAAACGTCACTGCATAACCCTTGGTCAGGCGGTTATTACCCCGTAGATATTAGCTTTGAAGAATCAAACCGTTTGATTCGTGAAGAGCCTGAAGTGTTCAAAGTAAAAGTACAAGAAACACTTAAACGTCACGCTGATGCGGTTAACAAACACACAGCCAAAGGAACGTACTTCTTTGATTACGGGAATGCCTTCTTGTTAGAAGCATCACGTGCTGGTGGTGATGTAATGGCCGAAAACGGCATCGACTTCAAATACCCATCGTATGTTCAAGACATTCTTGGTCCTATGTGTTTTGACTATGGTTTTGGTCCATTCCGTTGGGTGTGTGCATCAGGCAAGCCTGAAGACTTAGATAAGACAGATGCGATAGCCGCCGACGTTCTTAACAAGATCATGGCCGAGTCACCTATCGAGATTCAGCAGCAGATGCAAGACAACATCACGTGGATCAAAGAGGCAAAGCAGAACAAGCTAGTTGTTGGTTCACAAGCGCGTATTCTTTACGCCGATGCCCAAGGCCGTGCTGAGATTGCAAAAGCCTTTAATGATGCGATTAGCCGTGGCGAAATTGGCCCAGTGGTACTGGGGCGCGATCACCATGACGTAAGTGGTACTGATTCACCATTCCGTGAAACTTCAAACATCTATGATGGCAGCCGTTTCACCGCTGACATGGCAATTCACAATGTGATTGGCGATAGTTTCCGTGGTGCAACCTGGGTATCTATCCACAACGGTGGTGGTGTAGGTTGGGGTGAAGTGATCAACGGCGGTTTTGGTATGGTGCTTGATGGCACCGCTGACGCTGAGCGTCGCCTTAAATCAATGCTGTTATTTGATGTAAATAACGGTATTGCGCGTCGTAGTTGGGCCCGAAATGCAGAAGCTGATTTTGCCATTAAACGCGAAATGGCGCGCACGCCTAAGCTTAAAGTGACACTGGCAAACCGTGTAGATGACGACATTCTAAATAGTTTATCTTTCTGATTAATAAATAGAAGTTGTTAAAAAAGGAAGCCGCTTGGCTTCCTTTTTTGTATTTGGCGAGTCGTCTCTAATCGCTTAACGGGTGTTCGTTCGCACTTATTGGTTTGAGGTCTGATTTAAGCGCTAAAACAGCGACGAAAACAAGTGCAAAAGGAGGAATAAACGCTAGGAAAAAGCCAACTATTGCGCACAGTATGGGGTTATTGGTTTTCTTTTTTCCCAAGTAATAACAAAGTGGCGGCATAGCGATTATCATGACAACGAACAAAAAAGCGATGAACTCGCCAAGTAGGGTTGCATTTATAGACACAGATAATTCCTTTTATTGATATTTGTATTGTTATTAATGCGGTGAATATACCTTCTTAAAAACAGGTACAGTCTACGAGTTTTAAACACCAAAATAAATAGCAGGCAAGCCTAGTAATATAAATACCACGCCAAGCACATAGTTATTGCCCTTCGCTAAGCGCGCATTTTGCTCATTACCTTTTTCGTACAACACCTCTGTTTGTGTACCCTCAGGGATCACTTTAGCAGGGAAGGATGTACTGGATTTGACTTCATAAACATGGCCACCGGCGTTGTATTGAAAATGTGGGCGATACATTTTTCGTTTGCGGCCATTTTTATCTTTTGACATGTATTCATCGTAACGCAGCACAGTACCGCGTGCCTTTATTGCAACTTTATTAAAGCGCACATAATCGTACACCATGTAAAAGCCTAGACCGCAAAATAGCGCACCGGCAAAAATAAGAATTGGATTCATGAGCTACCGCTAACCTTTTTTATTTTCATGCTGTTGCGCCCTGAATTTCGCTAACTCTTGATGCAGCCAATCTTGGCTTTTTATAGGTGCTTGCTGCTCACAGTGGACTAAATAATATTTACCAGAGAGCTTACTTTTAGTGGCTGAGTAGGTGATGAAGTCCTCCGTAGAGTGTATATCATCTGCGAAATGCGCATATTTCTTTTTAATATGCTCTAGTGCTTCTTTGCCTGTGTGTATCTTGCCGTTGCGCTCATAGCTGCACGATGTGGTTTGTACGAACGAGAGTAAATGTTCAATTTCTGCTTGAGATTGCGTATTGAGAGGGCTTTTAGCGTGTGAACCGAGTGAAAAAACAAGCGCTAAAGCGCCATAAAAATATGATTTCATTGTAAGTCCCTTTGTAACTGCCTCAAAGGAGCATAGTAATACCTTGAGGTACAAAACGCCCCGATAAACACCAAACAATGTACACAAATTAGTAGAAAGTTAGCAAGGGATAGGCAAAATAAAAGCGCCCTTAAAAAGGGCGCTTGGGGGTTCCTTGGCAGGAACAACACACTATGAGAAAGTTATGGTGCTAGGCTGTCGTTCGCTTGTTTAAGCGTGTTTTTAGCAACTTTGTAGTTCGCACGGGTAATGGTGTTTTTGTCATTACCGTATGCTTTGCTAAAGTCCGACAGCGCAGCGTCAAATTCGTTTTTAAGTGAGTGTGCAATACCGCGGTTGCTGTAGGCGTATGCAGCCATTTCACGGCGTGTGTCTTTGCTGGTTCTCACATCTTCAATCAGTTCGATAGCAACACTGCACAGCGTGATTGCTTCGTCGGCGTTACCAAGTTTAATGTTGGCGGCGCATTGGTTAACTGATGTTTCAAATACGCTCTCTAGACTCTGTGAGTCATTCTGAGGAAGGCTCAGTACCTGTGCGTATTGTCCTAATGCAATGGCATCAGAAGTAAGTTGGTCATCAATTACTGCAAGTTTATAATCGCCAGCAAAACTGCTTGATACATAAGTGGCCGAAACTAAAGCGAGTGCTAATTTGAGCTTTTTCACGTTGCTATCCTCTTGGGTTGTGTGTTTGCTTCGGTATTAACTTTATGATTAAAGTAATTACTCTACAAACGATTAAAATCTCAGCGTTAAGTGAAAAAAATTAATCTATGCATTAGTTAAGCGTTACTTTTCTGTTTTATATGAAAAAAATTAACCTTTAAATGTCTCTACTACCCAATTGGTAAAGCTTGCTAAGGGTGAATTTTTTTCTGAAACCTCATGTTCAACTAAGAAATACTTGTCTTTTGTCCATAACGGTTTATTGACCAGTGGCCATAACATACCTTCATTAAACCAGCTGCGACTAATGGGCATAGGAATAAGCGCAATGCCCATTCCCTGCTGGGCAGCACGGGCAACAGCAAACATACTATCAAGCTGGATGATTTGTTTAGGTGCAAAGTCCCCCTCATAGTGATACTCCGCCCATTGGTGCCATGACCAAGGGCGTGATTGATGCACAATCAGTGGCACTTCTTGTAGTGCTTCATAGGGGGCGTTTTGCCATTGTTGGTGCAACGCTCTGTTGCATGCGGGTATGTATTCCAGTGCAAATAATTCAGTGGCAATGCCGCTGGCCGGTACATCATGTGACAGCACGATAGATAAATCTGTGCTGCGTACTTTTTGTGTGCGGGTACGCAGCGTATCTACTTCTAAATTCACGTCGGGGTTGGCAGCGGTCCACTGTCCTAATTTGGGCATCAGTAATTCGCTGGCGAAAAATTCGGGTAGGGCAATGCTAATCGTAACGTTGTTATCTTTGTGGCTAAAGGTACGAATTGTTTGCTCTAAGTCTGTGATGATAGGCTCAATCGCATCAAAAAAGTTTTTGCCTTCATTGGTTAAGATGATTGCACGGGTACGACGTTGAAATAGCGCAAAGCCGAGCTGCTCTTCGAGTTGTTTTATTTGATGGCTAACCGCAGAGGGGGTGAGATAAAGCTGCTCTGCGGCTTGCTTAAAGCTTAAACATCGGGCCGCGAAACAAAAAGCGCGTAACCCTCTAATTGGTGTTTGCATAAGTCTTTTTGGATTCTCAAAAGTAAAGTGAGAAGCAATTATTGCGCCAGAGATAAAGTGTAGGACGTGTTGACCTTTGTTGTTTGTTTTTGCAGCAGTCATTGGGGTGTTTTTGCAAGGCAGAGCCTGCGTCGCATAGTCATTCTATGTCAGTCAGGTGATAACGCAGACAAAATACCCCATTGACGCTGCCCAGAGGGTTCAACCAAAGGCCTACACTGCGTTGTCATGGTCCATGGACATAGTTCACTATGCACCATGACCCACTTCTAGCATTGAACGCCTTTGATTTGAACAAAATTCATACCTCAAAGGTCAATACGCCTTAGCTTAATTATGCTAAATAGTGGATATTTAGTGCATTTTATATACGTGTTAGGTGTGATTCTGCACTGCTTTGGGGCAAATGCACAGTGATGATGCGTGAAAGTGTACGCGGTGTACGCGCAATAAGCAGGCCTGTAAATGCTTACAGGCCGTGGGTTTCGCGCCTGTTGTGGGTACTATTCACCTTTGGCGAGACGGGCACGCTCCAGTGAAAGTTTGAGTGACTTGTACATCACCCACACAACCACGGGCACCGCGACTAAGAACATGCCATTTACGATGCTCTCGTCTTTTAAAAACGGTAAAAATGGCTCTTCAACGCCACTGAACTTTGCATAAAGCCCAAGGCCAATCATCATCATAGGTATGGCATCGATAATACCTAACTTAATGAACTCTTTTTCAATCTCTTTGAGCCGCTGCGCTTTGTTCATGTCTTTGTCCATGTCCCTATCCTTATTGTTGTTATATGAACAGTATTTACCTTACTGGGTTACATCCTTATTGCAAAGTATAAAAATACCTTACGCTCTTTGGGCGCTCACTTTAACCAAGTGCAATGTAGTGTGATGAAACGGCTTACATATTACCCAGTGTCAACATCATGGCGGTGTACATTTTCAGGTTTAGGCGCATTTGTTCGACCGTTAAATACTCATGTTCTGAGTGGCCTGTATAGGCTTTCCCCGGCATAGACGGGCCAAAAGACACCGCATTATCAAATAACTTGGCGTTTGTGCCACCACCGATTGAGATAAACGTAGCCTCTTCATCTGCTGTGTAATGTTTGAAGATGTCTAACAACGCCTGGGCGTGAGGTGCACTATCGAGCAACATGGGTGTGCCAATGTCAACTTCAACCTTTGCTAACAAGGCTTTGTGTTTGAGTTGCCATGCAGCGAGGGCATCATCAATCTGTTGGGCTAACAGCGCTTTGTCTTTACCTACTGGGCGGCGCAGGTTGATGGACAGGGTAACATCATCACCTTGACGGCTGATCAAAGTGGGCGCGACCGTCATCGGGCCCATAAAGTCATGTTCATAGGCAATATCACCGAACTGCTTGCCGTATAAACCTAAGCCAATGAGGTCGTTGATAAAGTTGATCGCCAGACCGTCGCTGTTCTTTGCCAAATCTATTCCTTCAAATAGCGCAGCTAAGTGTGCAATGGCGTTAACGCCTGCCTCTGGCTCCGACGAGTGTGCAGAAGTGCCTTTTACTGAGATATGCAGATCTCTGCCTTGTTCTTGAAGTACGACCTCAACGCCATTGAGTTTTTGCATATTGTTCTTAATCGCTTCGCGAACCTTGATGTTGGCTTTTTCAATAACAACACTGGCATCCTCGGGTATTTGGCTGACGAAAGCGCCGCCTTTTAATTGCGTTGCATAGACACCAGAGGTCACGTCATTGCTAGTAAAGGTTGGTGCAATAAGACTCCAGCCTTTTTCTGCAACAACGACCGGATAGCTCGCATCTATGGTCACTGCATATTTAGGTTGCTCATAGGTTTTCATAAACTCGCGCAGTGGGCCCCAGTCTGATTCTTCAGCGAGGTATACCATCAATTCAATACGATTATTAAGCGCGACACCTTTGTCTTTTATCGCCTTCATCGCATATAACGCGGTGGCGATAGCGCCTTTGTCATCTTCTGTGCCACGGCCAATAAGTTTGCCGGGCTGTGAGGTTTTATCCAACGAAAATGGACTTTGTTGCCATTTACTCGCATCAGCAGGCTGTACATCGCCATGAGTCACTATGGTTACTTTTTGTGGTTGTGACCCCATGCCAATTAACACTGTGGTGCCATGGTCTTGGTAATCGAATCCCAAATACGCCGCTTTGAGTTTGAGAAAGTCTTTGAAGCCAATAAACGCAGGGTTGTCTTCGGTTTTCACCCCGGGGGTATTTACCGTAGGGTATGACACCATATTCTCCAGTGTATGAATTTGCGTGTCTTGGTATTGCTCTACGGCGTATTGTGCCAGTGCGTCGTAATCATTGTTTATGCCTGAGGCGAAAGTTGGCAGGCTCAAACAGGTTAAAGCTGTTACAAGAAGAGAAGTTTTCAATGTGGTTCCTTGCTGAGTGACGAAAAGCAGCGCTATTGTAACGTTTGTTCATCATAAAGTGTTAGTTTGTAGCTAAATTTGCAACAATAATTCTGTAAATATGTAAGGTTCTATTACCATTTATCAGGGATTTTAGTTACTCTAATTAATATCGTATCGTTTTTTGATATTGGATAAGTGAATGAATAGATTAATAAAAACAGTGATGTTTGCACTTGCTATGGGATTGGCTTTTGGGTCTTCACTTGTACATGCCACCTTGCCTGACGAACAAAAGCAAGAACTTGACATGTTAGGCACTGAGTTTGCAGCCGCCATTAGGCATATGAATATGGGGGCTATGGCGAGCCTCTACGACACTGAAGGCACCGCGCACATTATTGCAAAGCACTTATTCACCTCGGCGCGTGAACGCCGAGAGTTTGTAAAGGGGTTTGTGAGTAACCCTAAAGAGCAATTCTTATCTAACTTGTTTGCATTTCAACACAGTGAAGACACCGACGCGGTATTCTTGCGTATTATTGAAACGGACGGTGAGCGCACACCAGTCATTCGCTTGGATATGGAAGGCGGCGGACACGACTTTATGCATTTGTTTGTGCACCAAACAGACGATGGACAACTGCAAGTTTATGATGTGTTTGTAGCGAGCACAGGTAAGCGCATCACTGACAAAGTCAGTGAAAATATGAGCTTCATTTTGGGTAATAACAGTAATGTTCTACAGCGTCTATTGGGTATAAAAAAGCTCGATGAGAGTATTGTCAATGCATACACGTCAATGATTGCCCATGTTAAAGCCGGGGAAGGGCAGGCTGCTTGGCATATCTACCAACAGTTGCCTGAAAATGTGCGTTTGAGTCGTGGCATGCTTGATATCTCTATGGGTGTTGCGCAACTTGTGTCGGAAGAGGCTTATTATCAGCAGCTTGAGTTGCTAGCAACACATTTTGGCGACGATCCGAGCACTGAATTCATGTTGATTGACTACTATTTCGGCCGTAATGAATTTGAAAAAACACTGAATAATATTAATAACCTACAACAGAGATATGGCGAAGAAGCGGCGCTGTACAACTTGAAGGCGAATGTGTACTTTGCTGCTGGGCAGCTGGAGCAGGCAGAGAAAATGGCGAAGCGCTCTCAAGCGCTGGAACCATTTTTTATGGAAGCATATTGGACTGAATTCGCAATTTTAAATCAGTTGTCCAAGTATGAAGCCATGATTGGGGTGCTCAACAACATGGTTGAAATGTGGGATTTTAGTTTTACTGCGCAAGATTTTGAGGCCGAGCCTAGCTTTGCCGAATTCGTGCAATCTCAACAGTTTAAATCTTGGATAAAAACGCAGGGGTAATGGCACTGTGATGGTGGATATCTCAGCGTGACGTTTTTTGTCATTAAGTACCTTGGTTTTTTGTTAGGTTGCGTGAGCTGTTTTGTGCTGCACTCACAATTTTCAGTGCCTGTTGTGTTGGCTGCGTGTATTCCTGCATTTATTGGAACCTTGTTACCCTTTGATGAAAAATATGAGGCTCACCCTCAGGCAGCAATTTACGCTGGTACTTTTGCGGGTATGTGCTCTGCCCATTTGATCACAGGCTATTGGCAACTTGTGGTGTTATCGCTTATTGGCACCATTTTGTATGCTTTGTCGATGAATTTGTTCAAAGGGTTTGGCGGCAAACTCGGCGGCGTCGCGTTTGTGAGTGTCGCTTTGCTCATGCTTACGCGAGGTGGATTATGGTGATGCTATTGACCTACTTCGCTATTGCCCTGTGTGGCGCACTGAGTACCTTTTGGTTAGCAAAACAGCGTTACTTTAATGCCGTTCGGGCATCGTCACTACTGAGTATGATTGCTTACGGAGTGTTTTATCTAAGCACGAATGAAGTTGAGCTATACAGTGCGCTATTCTTTGGCGGCACGTTTGTGGGCATGAGTGCACCGCATCGCTTTGGCTGGTATACGCAATGTAGCGCAGCGGGTATTTTTTCCTTACTCTTTCAATTTTTAGTGCCGCGCTTGGAAGGGTATGGCGGAGCTTTGGGGGTGAGTGCATTTGTAGCGGTGTGCATCTGCCATGTGGCGATTGTACTTGGAGCGCCGCGCAGCATTGATAAACCTTAGCGTCAGCGACCTCTGACGCTAGGTTTTTTGAACAAAATTCATATCTCAGAGGTCAGCACGTCCTAGTAATCAAACTTGTGCGTGGTAAATAAGGTTTGCACCTGCTGCCATATTTTGCCGGGTTTGCCCTCACCAATCACTGTATCAGCCACTTTCACCACCGGTCCCACCTCTTTGGTGGCGGAAGTGATCCATACCTCATCGGCACTGAGCAACTCCGCTTTGGTCACAACACGTTCCTCGATAACGAGTTCACTGTGTGAGCGAACAATTTCACAGATAAGCCAACGGGTGATCCCAGGTAAAATTTGATTGTCCAGCACTGGAGTGGCTATCACACCGTCTTTGACAATAAACACATTGCTTGAACTGGCTTCGGTTATTTCATCTTTGGCGTTAAAAAGTATGGTTTCTTTGTTGCCTTCACGAGCGCCGCTTTGATAGTGAATCACATTGCCCAGTAGCGCGGTTGATTTGATATTACAACGCTGCCAGCGGCGGTCCTGCTCCAAAGAGACGGTATAGGTTGTTGCACTGTGGGCGTCAGCTGTAGGCTCGCCGGGAAGCTCAAAGCAAAATGCAAATACGGTGGGTGCGATGCCACGTGGATAGGCATGATTGCGTTTAGAGTCAGTACCTCGGCTAACGTGCAAATAGATGCCCTGATTTGGCCCTGGGTTATTGCTGATGAGTGTGTCGCAAATTGCACGCCATTGCTCGCCAGTGTAATCGAGGTTGATCTCTATTGCCGCCAAGCCTTCTTGTATACGCGCAACATGGGCATCAAAACCAAGCATTTTGCCGTAATACGCGGGGATCACTTCATAAATGCCGTCGCCAAATAAAAAGCCACGATCCATGGGAGAAATTTTGGCTTCTTCTGGGGCCATGTACTCACCATTTAAATACACTAGGCTCATTGTTTTTCCTCATTCTTTGGGCAAAAGCCCGTCAGCTGTCTTAATTGGGTGATAACTGCTTCACCTTGGCTTAAATCTAACCCATCTTCGGTGGGTTCATTGCGTCTGGTGACGCCATCTACACTGCCATGTTTACCTAAATACGCGATAATGTCAGTACAGCGAATCTGAGCCAACAAATCTTGTTGGTGCCACTGTGCTAATAACGCGATCAGTGCATAGGCTCCCCAGTTGGAAACATCGGCAACGATCAATTCATCGCAGCGGGTGATACTGGGAATGATGTCTAATTGTGTTAGCGCATCAATGACATTGCCCATGCCAATTTCATTGCCACCGTCGCCAATGGCGATACTTGGGCAAGGCGCAAAGTTCATAAAAGGGTCGAAGCTCGCGCAGTATTGACTGATGTCTTCTGCGCGCATATTGCAGTATTGCCCTTGTGCATTGAGTCCTGGGCGTTCAATGGCTAACACACAGCCAATGTCATGTTGCTCAAATATCTCAAGCGCTTGTTTTTTAGCGCCTTCTAGGTCATTCACCTTGAGACTAATGCAGTTAAAGTCGGCTTGTAGTTTGCTGTATAACGGGTTGCCACATACCAATACGGGCTTTTTGCCGAGCTGTTGCAAGGTGTTGTATAAGGCGATGGCACCAACAGGGCCATCGGTCTCAAATGTGCCTATGACGGGAAATCCAGTGCTAATGAGTATTTCACCGTGCGCGTCATTTAATATTTTCGCAGCGCGATAGACATAGCCCGCGCTCAGCGCTTTTTGCACCTGTGCCATACCGCGTAAATTACGCGCAACGAGTAGGTTCTCAATGTCGATGCTTAACTGTTGCTCACTGGTTAGGGCATGCATAAGGCGCGGATCTCTTTAATAGCGGCGATACCTGCTAGGTTGTCACCGTGAACGCACAGGGTATCTGCCTCAAGGGGTAATGTCTTGCCTGTATCTGTAATAACAACCCCTTGATTCACGAGAGAGTGCACCTGTGAGAGCATCTGTTGTTTATTCAGCACACTGCCTTGTTGGCTTCGTGGCGTAAGGTTACCGGCATCGGTGTAGCGTCTGTCTGCAAATGCTTCTAGTAATAGCTCTACGCCTTTAGCTTGAGCAAGAACACGGTGTTCATGGGAGTGCGTGGTTGCAAGCATCATCAGTTTTAATTCGCTCGGGTAGGTGCTAATGGCGTCAAGTACCGTGTTTAATACTGCATCATCACGCATCATGTCGTTGTAAAGCGCACCATGGGGCTTTACATATTCAATATTTAGGCCTTGCACTTGCGCCATGCCGCTGAGCGCTGCTATTTGATAATGAATGTCGGTGAGTAACTCGTCGTGGCTCAACGCCATCGAACGTCGCCCAAATCCTTGGCGGTCTGGATAACTTGGGTGTGCCCCCACGGTGACCTTGTGCTCTTTGGCTAAGGCAAGTGTGCGCTGCATCACAAGTGGATCGCCACCATGAAAGCCGCAGGCAATATTCGCCAAGTCGATATGTGGCATAGCAAGTGCGTCTTCGCCCATTTTCCAGCTACCAAAGCTTTCGCCTAAATCGCAATTCAATAGCATAACCATTCCTATTACGTCGCCAATGAGGTGTTCTTAATGTCTAATAACAGCATATGTCCCGGACTGTGAGTAATGCAAAAATCAGGTTTTGCATTGCTTATGGCCACTTGTGGGGTGACACCACAAGCCCAAAAGACAGGCACTTCACCGTCTTTGATGGTCACAGCATCGCCAAAATCTGGATGCCCGAGTGCCTTGATACCAATCGCTTCTGGGGAGCCAAAATGTATGGGCGCACCATGCACCTTGGGGTAGTGGCTACAAATTTGTATGGCTGCAATGGCATCTTTGGGGGTCATGGGGCGCATGCTTACCACCATGTTGCCAGCGAATGGCCCTGCGCTGTGGCACGGGATATTGGTGATGTACATAGGTACATTTTTGTGTTCTGTGACGTTACGAACATCAATCCCCTGGGCTATGAGTGCTTCTTCAAAAGAAAAAGAGCACCCCAATAAAAAGCTCACCAGATCGTCGCGCCAAATAGACCTAATATCAGTGGGTTCATCAA
The DNA here is from genome assembly GCF_049257235.1 of Pseudoalteromonas maris. NCBI lineage: Bacteria > Pseudomonadati > Pseudomonadota > Gammaproteobacteria > Alteromonadales > Pseudoalteromonadaceae > Pseudoalteromonas > Pseudoalteromonas maris. The sequence continues at coordinate 140,563 of NZ_JBMMUF010000007.1, read as the reverse complement.
CCACCTTTCCGTGCGCAAATACCTTATATTTTGGGATATCTGTACGAATATCGAGATCGTTTGCTAACTCGTCTAGGTGCACATGACCTGCGTCTATTTGCCCAAGAAGTGGACAAGCTTTGGGATTTTGCTGGCAAAACTGCAAAAAATCATCAGCATAGCGCTTTGGCAGGATCACCACATTGGCTTGCACGTATCCGGGGGCTAACCCTGAGGTATTGCCGCTAAACTCACCGCTGCGGATGCGCGCTATGATGTCCTGAGGTGATAACCCTGTGTCAGTATTCATTGGCCATGCTCTTGGGAGTCAGTTGCTGTGTCTATAGTAACAGGCAGCTGACCTTGCGCTGTTACTTTTCCTGTTAACACCTGTGCCAAAGCACTAAAGGCAGGCCCCTGAACGGTATTGCCATCATCAACATCAATGTTGTAGGCATAGGTCGCGAGTATCGCATCACCATAATGACCAAACTGTGCGATATCGTATGGCGCTCTGAGACTGACAAAAATCTGTTTGATACCTTGTTGCTGCGCTTGGCGCATGAGATTGGCTAAGGCTTTTGGTTGTTGTTTTTTGTCGAGACTGTACTGTTGTAGCGCGGCAACATCATCCATACCGCCTATCTCAACGGCGCTTTGTGCCGGACTGGCATTGGCTGCGATGACCAAATCAGCATCTGCCAATGCTTGGTTTGCTTGCTGTGGGCTGTAGCCTTGCAGGCTAATACAGGTAAAGGTTTTGTTTTTTGCACCCAGTGCCACAAGAGCTTGCTCTAGTGCCATGCACTTGCGTGTATCAGGCATTACCAACACTATATTGGTTGCTTGTTCTACAAGAGCAGGTGTAAGTTCGGCATTTTTTACGTTTGTTATTGCCGCTTGCGCAAGTTGCGCTTCAATATCTCGGTGTTCACTGTTACCCACTACGCGCTTTGCTAACGTGCTTTGTTTGCTGACATCTGTGTATTGCGCCAGCATGGGGAAGCGGTTTTTCAAAGCCAAAATACGTTCGGCAGAATGGGCAACCTCAGCACTGCTCAATTCCTCGTTTTTGATTGCAGCGATAACATCTTGTATGAGCGCATCAAACTGTTTGATATCGTCTTGATTGCGGATTTCCATCGGCATCAGGGCAATATCGACACCCGCTTTAAAGGTGTTTATTAGTGCATCTTTGGCGTTAAAGAAGTGGCTAATGCCCGCCATATCAAGCGCATCGGTAATGGTCACGCCTTGATAACCAAGCTCATTGCGCAGTAGGTCAGTCATGATTGCACGAGACATGGTTGCGGGCTTGACCATGGTTTGCCCGTCTTTACTTACAAACGTACTGTTATCCAGTGCAGGGTATTGAATATGCGCAGTCATGATCATTCCCGGCGCATTGCCCTGGTCGATAATGGCCTTGAAAGGCGCTATGTCCTGACTCATCACTTGTGCTTTGTCGTGTTCCACTAGGGGTAAACCGGTATGGCTATCCACACTGGTGTCGCCATGGCCTGGGAAGTGTTTGAGCGCCGCAATGACCTGATTTTGCTGATATGCTTGTACTTGCGCCCCACCAAGTTCAGCCACGAGCGCTGGATTTTCACCAAAAGAGCGCACGTTAATAACGGGGTTATTGGGGTTCATGTTGACGTCCACCGTCGGGGCATAATTCACATTGATGCCCAGCGCATTGAGCTCTTTGGCTATCACTTTTGCCGACAAGCGCGCAAAGTCAGTGCCGTGTTGAGCATAGGTTGCGCCAATAGACATATTGCCCGTCATGGCTGTTCCTAGGTTGCGAGGAATGCGGGCAACTCGACCTCCTTCTTGATCAACGCTAATAAACAAAGGAGCGCCCAGTGAGCTGGCCTTTGCTGCTGCTTGCAAATCGAGATTAAGCTTAACAGTTTGCTCAATGCTATCGATATTTTCTGCGAATAAGATAACGCCACCGATATTGTACTTGGTGATCAGCTCTGCCAACTGTGTTGGTAAGGATGTCATAGGCGTAAGGCACTTATCCTGTGATCCTTGGGGTTGGTCGCAATAGTAGCGAAAGTCCAACATCAGCTTTTGGCCAATTTGTTCTTCTAAGCTTGGTGTTGGTTTAGCTAGCGCCGACACGCTCATAAATGCACATCCTAATAGTGTTAGCTTTTTAATTTTGCACAAAATCACAACGGTTCCTTGCATGCCTCAGTGGCGTTTTAGGAATAATATATTCTGGATTCTATCGCTAATCTGCGTAAAAATACAAGCACAGATAATGTCTATATCACTCTTTGTATAAACTGCTTGTTCAACAACTTACAGCATACTTGTGATTAGTAGTTTAATAATATTTTATTCCAAGTTATGCTAGGGCTCATTGCCAATAACCCATCGTGCCATTATGTCAGAGTCCCATAGCGCCTTGGAAGCCTTCATTAGTGCAGTGCGCTGCACCTTACCCGATGAACAGATAATCAACGATTATGCATTACGCTATGCGCTTGCCACGGATGCCAGTTTTTACCGCCTGACTCCGGATTATGTACTGATAGTTAATAACAGTGAACAAGTACAGCGTATCTTAAAATCTGCGCACCAATATCGAGTACCTGTGACATTCAGGGCCGCAGGAACCAGTTTGTCTGGGCAAGCTATTAGCGACAGCGTGCTGGTGATGCTCAGCGATGATTGGCAAGAAATTGATATCGCAGATGATGGTTCTTGGGTGCGTGTTTCCTCTTCTTGGGTTGGGGCAAAAGTCAATGAATTGCTGGCACCGTTTGGCTGTAAAATAGGCCCCGATCCGGCGTCGATCAACACCTGTAAAATAGGGGGGATCGCTGCCAACAATGCATCTGGTATGTGTTGTGGAGTGAAGCACAATAGCTACCATACCCTCAAAGACATGACCATTATCTTTGCCGATGGAACGCTGTTAGACACCAGCGATAAGCACAGTATCGCCGCATTCCGTCGCACTCATGCGAACTTAGTTGAAGGCTTGGAGAGCTTAGCGCAGCAAGTGCGTGACAATGCCTCTTTGAGTGAGCTTATTAGCCATAAATATCGCCTAAAAAACACCACGGGCTATGGTTTAAATTCGCTGGTGGACTTCAGCGATGGCATCGACATTATTAAGCATCTAATGATTGGCTCGGAAGGAACATTGGGTTTTATTGCCGACATTACCTATCACACCGTGGCTGATCCAAAGTCTAAACTGACGGGACTGTATACCTTTGATGACATCGACACTGCCTGTGCAGTGGTTGAGAAACTCAGCGCCTTGCCTATTGCTGCCGTGGAGATGCTAGATAAACGCGCATTGTTGTCGGTACAAGATCACGAAGTGATGCCAAAGGGGATTAATGCATTTCCACTCGATGCCACGGCTTTGTTAATCGAGATAGCCGCTGATGATGACCAAGAGCTGGCACATATTCATAGCCAAGTGAATGAGTTGCTTAATGACTATAGCGAGAAAATTATCCATCAATATCCGCTTTGCGATGACTCTAAGCGTGCGATGGCGCTTTGGAATGTGCGCAAGGGCACGTTTCCTGCGGTGGGCGCAATACGACCAACGGGCACCACGGTCATCATTGAAGATGTGGCGTTTGCTTTAGCGGATTTAGCTAAGGGGATCAGGGCGTTACACGGTCTATTTACACAGTATGGTTATGATGAAGCGATCATTTTTGGTCATGCTTTAGCTGGAAACTTACATTTTGTATTTACACAAGGTTTCGAAACACAGGATGACATAGCGCGCTATGATGCGTTTATGGCCGACGTTGCAGCTCTTGTAGCCATAGAGCTTAAAGGCTCACTTAAAGCTGAGCATGGAACGGGGCGTAATATGGCGCCTTTTGTGGCACTTGAATGGACGCAAGATGGCTATGAGGTGATGCAGCGCATCAAAGCATTGTTTGACAGCGATAACATTCTCAATCCAGGGGTGATAATCAACGCAGATGATAAGGCGCACTTGCGTGACCTTAAATCCATGCCCGCAAGTGATGCGCGCATAGATACCTGTATTGAATGCGGCTTTTGTGAGCCTGTGTGTCCGTCAAAAGGTTACACCTTAACGCCGCGCCAACGCATCAGCTTAAAGCGTCACGAACAGCAACTAGTGGCGCAACTTACGCGTGAACCAACACCTCAGGTGCGCACCAAGCTTGGGGCTGTGCAACATGCCTATCAAGGGTTGGCTGTCGACAGTTGTGCAGCAACCGGATTGTGTGCGACTCGCTGCCCTGTTGGCATTAACACGGGCGACTACATTAAATCATTACGTGCAAAACGCCCGCAACACAGCGCTGCTATTAAAGCGATTAGTCAATTTAGTGCTGATCACTTTGCAGGGGCGGCTGCGCTTGCGCGAGTTGGGCTAAAATCAGCCGAGCTAGGTGCGAAGCTGCTCGGCGCACGGCGATTAACTGCGACTACGAGGTGGTTGAATACGCGTTTTGGCACGCCAATTTATTATAGTGCATGGCCACACGCGCAAAATCGCACGGCGAGCGTTGCGGGGCAGCATCATGATCAAAAAGTGGTGTATATTCCCAGCTGTGCCAATCGGGTATTTGCCAATGACCACAAGCGCAGTGTGCAGGAGATTTTTTACAGCTTATGTCACAAGGCTGACATTGAAGTTCTGACCCCACAGCGCGTTGAACACTTGTGCTGTGGTATGCCATGGCAAAGTAAGGGGCTTGAGCAAGAGTCGCACGCTAAATTGGCGCAGCTTGAACAAGTTGCCTTGGCGTTATCTGAGGGTGGCAAATGGCCAGTGGTTATGGACGCAAGTCCATGTGCACTGAAGTCGCAATCAATGCAAAAGTTAGATGTCCTCGATAGTATGGAATTTGCACAGGCACACTTACTGCCAAAGTTAGACCCGAAAGTGCAAAATGCGCCACTGTGGTTGCACATCACCTGTAGCTCACAGCATTTAGATGGTGGTGAAGCGATGTTGCGTGTAGCTCGTGCGCTCAGTAATGACGTTAAAACGACCGCGGTAAGTTGTTGTGGTTTTGCTGGAGATAAAGGCTTTACCCATGTGCAGCTAAATAGCCATGCTCTGCGCCACCTATCACATGAGCGACCACACGCGTGTGCCAAGGGCTACTCGAATAGTCGAACCTGTGAAATCGGTTTAAAAGAGCACAGTGGTGTGTCGTTTACGTCTCTTTTGGCCTTGCTCGATGAGCAAACATGAGGCAAAAAAAAGCAGCTAGGTGAGTAGCTGCCAAAACGCACGGGGAATGCAGAAAATCTTTGTCGTTACGGGCAACTAAAGCGGTAGGCGTCGTCAAGTAGATGAGGTAACACTAGAGAGTACATGCCGACGTTGTTTGCGATGGAACACATGTTGTCAAATTCACTGCTACCGGCACCACTGACACCCAGATATTCAACATGAAATACTGCTTTATTGGCATCAACAAAGGGTTTGAGCATGTCGCACTCATTCCAACGAATGCACGACTCGTTAATGGCAAAGTCATAATGGCTATGCAAATCAGCAAGTTGGCTTAAATTGTTCTTCAAACCAATGAATAGCTGATTGTCATGAGCGGTGGTCGATAGGTATTTGTTGTATTCAAGCTGCTGTGCATAGCTGATGTTAAAACCACTTTGCTGAGTGTGGCTATCGACGTTATCTGGGTCTACTGCGTCACAGCCTTTGTCTTTGGCTAGCTGGATTCGGTTCTTCATCACAGTTTTAACTGACTCATGTGTTGTATCTAGCCAGTTTTCACCGGGCCAATCGCCTAACGGTTCACCAATAGCTTCAGGGGCAAAGTCTACGGCATCAGTGCGCCATTGCTCGTATGTGCCCGCCGAAAAATAGCAAATGGCTTTCGCTCCAGTACTTTTTATCTGTGTAATCGTCTCTTGGCTGACATCAAACAGATCAAATACATAGGCATCAGCTACGTATTCGGTATTGAGCGCGCCTTGTAACTGCATTTGATAGCTTGAACCAGCTGGTAAAAATTCATTGACGGGAGGCTCGGGTGTCTCCGGCTCTTGGGGATCGTTTGGATCAGTGGTGTCTTGGCATTTTTTCTTTGATTTGCAATTCGGTTCTTGTTGCGGGCTTTTCGCTGCTTGAATACCCATGTCTGGCTCAGAACTGACTTTTGCGTGGCCCGGTAACGATAAAATCAAAGTAACCAATATTGGTACTAAAAGATTATTAATGCTGTTCATTATCAATCCTTAAGTAGTATTTGAGTGGGCGGTAAGTGTAGTTCTACTAATCCTATTTGACTATTAAAATCGTTCCTTTTATTGAAAAAATGAGATAAAAGTACTACTTTGTGTTTTTGGTTATTTCTGATGTTCTGACCCATGGACACCAAATTGGATAAAGAAAAACAGTGAGTTAGAAATAACGTGATAGGGATTGTGCGAAAAGAAGTGCTGGCTTGTATGAAGGGCACTCGGCAAAGCAGTATGCGCCGGTACAATAGAAGAGAGGGCTAAGGCTTTGTCATTGTTGTTTACTCATTGGAGTAAGCGGTTAATCGGTGTGAGTCGGCCAAGTAATGGTGATATGGGCACCACCTGTTTGCGGGTGGTTATTTAATGTCAGGCTCCCCCCGTGCCACAGGCAAATACGGTCAACAATGTACAAACCAAGGCCATAACCGCTGGCCACAGCACTGCCTTTGGAGGACGAAAATGGTGCTAATAATGAGTCCGCATCATTGGGTAGGCCGGGACCATCGTCATATACCTCGAGGGTTTGCATGTTGTCACTGTGCGTGAAGGACAAAACTACTTTGTTTTGTGCATACTTAACCCCATTAAAGAGTAAGTTTTGTACTAGGATGGCGAAACTATTTTGCTCACAATAGATGCGTGGAGCATTCACTTCAGTAATAATTTGAACGTCTGTAAATAACTGATTTTTATTAGCTTCTTGTGATATAAAACGCACTGCATCAAGATCGTCGCGCTGCAATGGCTGAGTTAGGTACTCAACGCGCGCAAAGTCTAAATACTGACGTAGACGATTTTCAATTTCATCAATGTTGCGATGCATTGTGGCATCTAGCTCTGGGTCGATACTGGTTTGCAACGACAACATAAAGCGCATCCGCGATAGCGGTGTACGAATCTCATGCGAGATGATGCGAGAGAGATCTTCATGAAGCTGGATGAACTTGCTGATTTGCGTCGACATGTCACTGAGGCTTTGTGCCAAGGGGTACACCGTCGAGCTTGGTTTAACCGTAGTGGCAAACGCTTGTTTGTCTTTGGCAAAACGCCTAGCAGCTATCTTTAGGCTTGCTAAGTCTTTGAATACAGGCCAAATCAGAGACATCAACAGTAATGCTATGGCACTGTAGACCAGCAAAAAGTAGATGCTGTGGTCTTCTTGCGGTGGGGCGACAGTTATCGGACCGACCCGATAAACGGTATCAAGCTGGTCATTATTTGGTAGTAAATAAACAAAGTTACCTTCGTCCTGCGCAACGGTTAGCATTTTGTATTGATTTAGTTGCTGTTCTAATGAAGCAGGCAAAAGCAGATCTCTGCGGTTCAGCGCCACCATGGTTGATTCTTTGTTTTCTATGAGCGCGGGCCATTGGGAGATGGGTAAGGCTATAGTGGGTGATTTCTCGATGACATAATTCTGATAGAGCTGACCAAACGCAATGAGCGCCGCAATCACACTAACAACGATAAATGCGAATAGTCTAAAAAACTGTTTACGCATTGGGTTGGGTAGGCACTTGCATGAGGTAACCTTCACCCCTTATCGAGATAATATCTAGGCCATCAACACCATGATCACGGATTTTTCTGCGTAAACGACTGACTTTCAGATCCGCTGCTCTATCGAGACCATCATACTCGCGGCCGATGACCTCTTTAAATAGCGTTTCTCGCGACAACGGGGTCGGGTAGTTCTGCATAAATAGGGTGAGGAGGCGGAGTTCATCGTCGTTGAGGCTAATAGCATGCTCAAAACATTCAAGTTGACGTTTGGCGGTATCAAGTTTTACTGGGCCGATGGCTTTAGTGACTTCACCTTTACCGCTTATACGCAGGCTACTGTTCACTCGCGCTAGCAATAATTCAGGGCGTATAGGTTTGATTAAATAATCATTTGCACCAAGGTTTAAGCCTTTTATTTGTGACACATCTGAGTCGAGCGCGGTCAGGAAAATAACCGGGCAGCTAAAGTTTTTCTTTAATATCGGGAATAGGTCAAAGCCATTACCATCTGGCAACATAATGTCGCACAGGATGATATCGGGTGAATATTGAGTAAATTGCGCTTTAAATTCACCAACGGTATTGATCACCTGCACCTCTAGTCCGTTGTTGCTTAGGTAGCGACTTACTAAATCGGCAAGTTCTTTGTCGTCTTCAATAAGTAAAACCTGATGATTCAACGTTATATACCCCAACCGAAGCGTCTTCGTACGCGATAGTTATTTGAAGAGAGTGTACCGACACTAATTTTCTCTTTTGCCAGTACCGTGCCTGCCTTATTAGTTAATGCTATATCCGTTGTACTTTCAAGCGTTAAGCGATAGGTGGTAGAAATAGTGTGGCCGTTGAAGCATTCTGTTTGCGGCACGGGGAGGGAAATAACTAAACATAATGAAGAGTGCGAAGATGCATGTGCTTTTACATGCACCTCTATCTCACAACGTGTTGCCTTATGCTCTGCTATGCACGTGTGTGGGCTGACCTCGAGCGAAGGCGCCACGTAGTCTTGTACCGTGGGGGGTAAAAGGGTTAAGGCAACAAAATATTCAATCAGCATGAGCGCATTAATTAAAACTCAAACCTTATCCCTGTAAATCCGGTTACATATTGGTCTTGGTCAAACATTGGCGTGTCACTTAAGTCTTCATCAATCCATGTATTAGAGATATTAATCATAGCACTAACTTGGTTTGCTATTGGGTACTGGTACTCTAATTTCAGGTGGTAATTAGTCGCGCTACCACCAAGTGAGTATCGCGGTATGCGTGTTAACGCCTCTCCCGGCCGCACACGATAATAATAATCAATTAATTCATTGCTTTTGAGTGTGACACCTAACTCAGTAACGAACTGGCCACCAAAGAATGTATCAGCATAATAGGCTATAAATTTGTTTTCGTAACCGTTATGTACACTCGTAACATCATGTAATGAGCTTAATTCAACTCCCCAATGGTCTGAAGCATACCCTAAAGAAATCCCGCCTTCATAGGCAATACTGCGCTCGATGGGGGTTAAATTAATCGGTGTGGCTTGTGGACGACCCGGGCGAGTGTTGTTGCGCACAGCACTGGTGGCAAAAAGTTTATCTATGCCATCGAGTTCAAAAAAGAAGCCGTCTTCGTTGAATGTGCCTACCACATCAACATAGAACGCATCGCTTTGGTACAGGCTGTAGCCTAAAGAGAAATCATCGAAGTACCAGTTCTCACCATAATATGCGAGATGCGGGAGTAGCACGGAGGTAATGTGTTCAGAACCTCTTACTGGATTCTCGATGCCACCGTATCCAACAGTGATAGACGCCTCTAATGTACCTACTTCAATGTATTGACCTGCTTGAGGATCTGCTTGTTGCGCAAACCCCGGCAGCGATAATACAGAGCACAAGAAGAGTATCTGTTTGTTCATAATAAAAAAATTTTTCCATCTCAGTGTTAGTTTGAATCTTAATTATTTGTCAGGGTTACGCAAGGTATTGTTGGTGCTGTTTGAGTAATTAACGGCATGTTAATTGATAATTAATATATCGGCATAACTTATACTTATGATTTTATGTGTTTTTTTTGGATTTCCGCAGGCAATATGTTGTACAAAATGCTACAAAAGAAGATGTCTATCTAATCATTGCTTAGAGTGTTAACTCTATTTTTAATATGTGTTGATAATGTACAAAAGTGTACATAAAGTTGTTACTAAAATGTGTCTTCGGTGTGATTGAATCGAGTCGTTAAAAATTTTCGAACAGTTCGAAATTACATATTCCAAAAAACGACATAGTTAGGGTTCAACATGAAGAAAACAACTATTGCAACAGCGGTCGGTGTAGCACTATTTAGTGCAGGTTCACTGTATGCTGCGGCTAACTCAAACATAGTTACAAAAGATTCACAAAACACGCTGCGTGCTCCAGCTTTCACGGCTGAAGAAGTACAAGCTCTTCAAAAGGATTTGAACCTAGATCAACTTCAAAGCGCAGATGTTAGCGGCATTAACGTGTCTCTAAACGCGCATGAAAGCAAATTCGTAAAAGAGAACATCGAAGGCGAGCACATCTATATCGTTCGCTTACGTGATGCATCTGTAGCCGTTGCTGCAAAAGACCCTAACTCTGCGTTAACACGCTCTTTAGGTGATACAAGTGCAAAACTATACGAGCGTGGTCAGCCAACTTCTAAAGCAGTTGTGACATACGAGCGTGAACTTCGTAACAAACAACAACAAGTATTCAGCGAAGTAAGCGCACTTACTGGTCGCACTGAAATGCGTCGTCAATTCACTAAAGCGATCAACGGCTTCTCAGTAACAATGACTGAGCAAGAAGCTGCAAACGTTGCTGCGCTTGGTTCAGTAGCGTCTGTAATGCGTTCTAAGCACTACGATTTGCTAACGGATGAAGGTCCAAAGCAAATTGGTGCAGACCAAGTATGGTCAGGCATGACTTCGCCAACTGGAATCGAATTCAAAGGTGAAGGTCAAATCGTTGGTATCATCGATACTGGTATTAACTCAGACCACCCTTCATTCGCTGATATTGGCGGTGACGGTTACGATCACACTAACCCTTGGGGCGCAGGCCAATATGTGGGTGACTGTGTTGAAGATGCAGAGCACATCCAGTGTAACGACAAGCTAATCGGTGTACGTTCATACGACGTGATCACTGATACATTCTCAGAAATGATCCCAGGCTGGCCTGCAATCGGTGAAGATTACCAAGGTCACGGTTCGCACGTTGCATCTACCGCTGCTGGTAACGTAGTTAAAGACGTACCATTTATGATGGCCGGTACTGGTGAAAACCAAGACGGCGTAGTGCTTGCTGACGCTTTATTCCCTGAAATTTCAGGTGTGGCACCTCACGCTAACATCATTTCTTACCAAGTATGTCACTCATCAAATGAGTCAGGCTACCGTGGTTGTCCTGGTGAAGCACTTGTAGCTGGTATCGAAGACGCCATCTCTGACGGTGTTGATGTAATCAACTTCTCAATCGGTGGTGCTGACTCAAACGTTTGGGCAGACCCAGTTCAATTAGCATTCTTATCTGCACGTGAAGCGGGCATCAACGTTGCCGCTGCTGCGGGTAACTCAGGTTCGGGTGTGTGCGGTGCTGCAGAGTGTTTGGGTTACCTAGATAACTCTTCACCTTGGTTAGCACAGGTTGCTGCAACGACTCATGGTCGTGAAGTGGCAATTGAAACGCCAGTTGAATACGCAGGCTTCATTGACCCAGCAATGGGCTCAGAAGTACCAAGTTGGGCTGATATGGGCCTTGTGGGCGGCGCACTGAACAGTGAAGAGCTTACTGGTGTGGTAGTGTGGGCAAAAGACTACGCAGACATCAATGGTAACAAAGACTTTAACGGTTACTGTGCATCAGAATACCCAGCGGGTACCTTTGACTTCTTCAAAGATGGCTCTGAAATCCCAGGTGCAGAAGCAGGCGACACAAATGTTATCGTAATCTGTCAGCGTCATTTGCCAACAGATCCAAACGCAAATGCACGTACTGCGAAAGTAGCTAACGTGAAAGCCGGTGGCGCAGATGGCTTCATCATGTACAACCGTGATCGTAACCAAGGTACAGTTCCTACAGCGTACGAGCTACCAGCAGTGCACTTCACATACGATCAGTGGAATGGTGTATACCCTGAAGAAGGTCTGGAAGATTGGGTTGATAGCTTCAGTGAAAAAGGTCATATGATCACTATCAAGCCAACTAACATTGAGCGTCGCATCAATGAAGAAAACGCTGATTGGTTAGCCGATTTCTCTTCACGTGGTCCTTCATACTCAAACGTTGAAGTACTTGCTCCAACAGTGGCAGCGCCTGGTGTAGATATTTACGCTGCGTTCTCTGACGAGCATCCGTTCGTATCAACGCCTTTCGGTGCTGATTACGCGTCTCTAAGCGGTACATCAATGGCGTCACCACACGTTGCAGGTTCTATGGCACTTGTTCGTCAAGCTCACCCTGAGTGGACTGCTGCTGAAGTACAATCTGCACTTATGATGACAGCTGATAATGAAGTTCAGTACTGGCGTCTAAACCAAGAAGGTGGTGAGTCTGATAAAGCACAAATCTACCGTGCAGGTACAGGTCGTATCAACGTAGCGAATGCAGTTAAATCTGGTCTTGTAATGGACGAGTCTGCTACTAACTTCCTAGCGGCTGATCCATTCAACGGTGGTACTCCTCACCAGTTGAACCTACCTAACCTTGTAGACTTTACGTGTGCACCTGAGTGTCAGTGGGTACGTACAGTTAAGGCAACGAAAGACGGCACGTGGACAGTATCACACGAAGACGTAGTGAACTGGGCATTCGATATGCGTCAGCAAGCAGCTCAAAACGGTGTGAATATCGAAATCATCCCTGAAACTTTCTCATTGAAAGCAGGTGAGACGCAGACCATCATCGTTAAAGCATCTGTAATGGATACACAAGATTGGTTCAGTAACTCAGAAGTTGAGCTTCACACTAACCTGATCTTTGAAGCGGCAGAAGCTGATATCCCTGCAGCACATTGGCCAATGGCATTTAAATATGACCGTGGTGATTTGCCTTCACGCATGAACGTTGAAGCTCACGCTAACAACGATAGCTATGTGCAAAAAGGCGTAACTATGCCGCTTGTTGAGGCGCCAGTTGCTCGTGCATATACACCTGTTAAAGCTGACGTTATGACAGTGACATTGCCAAAAGATGATGACCAAACACATCCTTGGGCATTGAACCGCACAACGGTACCAAACCCAGATGACATTCTTGATGAAGCAGTGTTCATGGGAACAGTCACTGTACCTGCTAACTCAAAGCGCTTAGTTGTTGAAACTCAGGGTGTAGAAGAGTCTGAGCTGACAGGTACGCTGAATGTAGGTAACCCACTTGTTTATGTTGGTAAAGACTACAATGGCGATGGTGTCATTCAGCCTCAAGATGAAATCTTGTGTGTATCAAATCACCTGATCTACAACAACTTCTGTAACATCAACAACCCTGAGGAAGGCGAATACTGGTACATGCTGTATAACTCGTTCAAGTCTCGCCAGGCAGGTGTAGAAGAAACGTTTGAATATGCAGTTGCAGTTGTTAATGACCAAGTGAGCAGTGATATCATAGCTACGCTTCCAGCAAGTGATGGTATCAACAAGGTTGATATGAATATCGCTTGGGACATTGATATGCAAGAAGGTGATGTATTCTACAGCATGTTAGATGTAGGTACTTCGGCTGTTAACCCTGCAAACATTGGTTCAATCCCACTTAAGATTGAGCGTGGTGTTGACCGTGTGAACCTTGATGTTCCTCAAGAAAGCGCGAAAATGGGCGACAAAGTACCATTTACCTTCGAAGTGTTTGAGAACACTACAGGTATGGACCGTAACTTCACCTTCAGTGCAGACATCCCTGAAGGTCTGAATATTCACGCAGATAATGTGATGAGTTCGCGCAGCGATGTGAACATTGAAGTAGCAGATGGCAAACTGACCATCTCTGGTATGCAAGCTGATACGTCTGAAGTAAAACCAGACTATGTTGTAACTACAAACATCACAGATGAAATGTGTCGTACTCCAGATTTCGGCTTACCGAATGCGGGTGGTTATGTAAACCTAAGTGATGCGGGCATTTTCCCAATGCTGTCAGGTTTTGATGAGAGCAACAACATCACTTACCGTAATGGTTATGTACTGCCAGTGAGCTCGCTCTTCAATGAACAGAACATCTCACTGTACAACAACCAAGAAGACCTAAACGCAGGTTACGGTATCATGGCGATTCGTCCAAACGGTAAGTTAGACATTGGCCCTGGTCCACAGTTCCTGCCGTTTCATGGTATGTTGCCATACAACAGCTTCCCGTATGAAACGATTGCACCACTATGGCGTGGCTGGTTCCCTGGCTTTGTTAATGACGTAATGAGTGTTGGCCTTGCTTACAACGAAGGTATTTCACTAGCGACAACGGGTACATGGGCTATCATCGAGTGGGATAAGGCATCTGACTACCGCTATGCTGGTTATGACCGTATGACGCGTCAGTACACGTGGGATAAGCAAGACAACTCGTTTGACTTTGAGATTATCTTCACCCCATACACGCGTTTCGGTGAAAACCAACATGAAATCTACCTAGCGTATGACAACATCGACTTCGGTAGTACAGACGCACGCGGTAGTATCGGTGTACAAGGTTTCAAAGGTGCACTATACCCATATGGTCCACTTGAAGGTTACCTAGGTAAGACTGTTAACTTCAACGAGCTTGATGAAATTGTTGCCGATGATGTGGTTATCTGTATGGACTATGTAGGTCCTGAGTCATCTAAGTTTGAAGTAACTGCTTGGGCTGACATCACTGCATCATCTGCAGGTCGCACCATGGAGTTCAATGCAAACATCGATGTAGATGGCATGGAGTCAATGGTTAAGTCTCATACTCTAACTGTTCCTAGCAACATCACTGTTGTTGAGTTAGATGATATGGAAACTGACGAGAACACACCAATTTCATTCGACGTTTCTTACATCGATGAAATGAACTCAGCAAATGAAGTTATCGTATCAGGTGACAACATGACTGCTGAAGTTGACGGTGACACTGTGACTATCACGCCAGAGCAATACTTCTACGGTGACATTGAAGTAACTGTTAAAGTAGCAGACATCGAGAATCCTTCGGATGCTCAGTCAACTACCTTCACACTAACAGTTATCTCTGACGGTGAAGAGGCGCCAGTGGTTGTTGAACCTGAAGCGCCAGTAGAGAAGAAAGAAAGTGCCGGTTCACTAGCTTGGCTACTTCTTCTTAGCCCACTTGCACTTCTTCGTCGCAAGCGCAGCTAAGCACTAACATTCATAGAAACCTAAAGGGCTCGTAAGAGCCCTTTTTTTATGTGTGTAATAAAAGAGCACAAGTACTGCTCCATGCCCTCAGGTGAGCATTGCCAACACATGAAATACCTGTCAGTGTAAAGGGGGTTAACAGAGCAACGAGAGAATTAATATGCTGCAACTTGGCATCGTTGATGTGATGGGCAAGTGGCGGTAATTTAAGATCAAAAAGGAGTGCCAATGAGTGTAAGTTACAGCCTTGTTTTAATGGCGATGGTTTTCGCGCCGAAAGACATCAATATACAACAGGAGTTTGTAGCCATTGATGCCTATTCCCAAGACATACAACAGGATATTCGTTATTTTGGTGATAATAATTTTGTTGGGACGAGGGTTGATGGTTATCAAGCCCCTAAGTGCATATTACATAAAAAGGCAGCACAGGCGCTGGCCCTTGTACAAAAGAGCGCAAAACAGCAAGGTTACACTCTTAAGGTGTTTGACTGTTATCGCCCGCAGCGAGCGGTGGACCATTTTGTGCGCTGGGTCAATGATGAAACAGACACTAAAACTAAAGCAGACTATTATCCCAACTTAGGTAAAGATGAGTTACTCGGTGACTATATCGCTGCAAAGTCTGGCCACAGTCGCGGTGCTACAGTGGATTTGACCTTGGTTGATACTCATACAGGCAAAGAATTGGATATGGGTTCTGCGTTTGATATGTTTGATACCTTGTCAAATACTGACGATCCTCGTATCAGCGATGAACAAAGGAAAAACAGATATACGCTAAAAGCGCTTATGATGGCACAGGGGTTTGCCCCTTATCCCATGGAGTGGTGGCATTTTTCGCTGACGCCTCAGCCCTATCCAAATACGTACTTTGACTTTGTGGTTAAGTGATACTGCGCCACATCTAAATGTAAAAAGTGCCCGATCAGGCACTTTGCCTTAGCAATTAGCTGCCATAAATAGCGTGATGTGCATTTTTTTATGGCTACGTCTGTAATTACTTTTGCAATACAGCGTCGCAAACCTCTCAAGTTTCATAAATTTCCATCTATTTGCCTCTGTGCCTTAATCATGTCAATGCTTCCTTAATCGGTCCGGTGGGTTTTTGCTTAAAGGCTATACTCAGTCCTTGCCACGCACTTCATCTGGCCGATCTTATGCGTACATAAAAACAATCAAGGTGCTTATATGAAACCAATAATCGCGAACAACAAACCAGCCAAAGTTACGTTAACCCAAGGGCAACAATACTATTTTTGCGCCTGTGGTCGCTCTAATAACCAACCATTTTGTGATGGTTCTCATGCTGGCACTGAATTTAAACCCAAAGCGTTTACAGCCGAGCAAACAGGGGATGCATTTTTATGCCAGTGTAAGCACACCAGCAATGCGCCATTTTGTGACGGTACTCATAAACAGTTTGATAATGCGGCGGTTGGGCACGAAGGCCCTGAATTAATAGTGAAGCAGCACGATTCACCATCAGCCAAAGCAACCAAGGAAGAGCCAACAGTTGAGTTTATTCATCAATTAGCGAAGGAGGGGCTTACAAACATGGGGCACCATGGGCCCATGACGTCAATGGGGGTACCCAGATATACCTTACCGCAGTGGGATGATATTCAAATAATGACCGCGCAAATGGCGACACAGCCATTAATGGAAGATGTTCCTGTCGCAACTGAATTAGTGATCGGTCCAAAAGCGAAGAAGCCGCTCACATTAAAAATCCCCTTGTTTGTCTCGGATATGAGTTTTGGTGCTTTGTCAGAAGAAGCCAAACTGGCACTGTCAAAAGGCGCACAGTTAGCAGGTACTGGTATTTGCTCGGGTGAAGGGGGCATGTTGCCTGAAGAGCAACAGGCTAACAGCCATTACTTTTATGAGCTTGCAAGTGCGCAGTTTGGTTATGATGAAGACAAACTAAAACACGTCCAGGCTTTTCATTTTAAAGGTGGGCAAGGTGCTAAAACAGGCACGGGTGGGCATTTACCCGGGACTAAAAACATAGGCAAGATCTCACAAGTTCGAGGGATCCCAGAGGGGCAGTCCGCTATTTCACCGCCCACGTTTAAAGAATTACATACAGCAGAAGACTTTAAACGCTTTGCTGATCGTGTCCGTGAAGTTACTGGCGGCATTCCCATTGGTTTTAAACTCAGTGCCAATCACATCGAACAAGATATTCAATTTGCACTTGATGCCAGTGCCGACTACATCATATTGGATGGCCGAGGTGGCGGCACTGGCGCGGCACCAGAGATGTTTCGAGATCATATTAGCGTTCCCACCATCCCAGCTTTGGCACGCGCACGACGCTACCTTGATGAACAAGGCAAAAGCGGCGAGGTCACGTTAATTATCACCGGTGGGTTACGCGTGCCGATTGATTTTGTCAAAGCCATGGCTTTGGGCGCAGATGGTGTGGCATTGTCTAATAGTGCTATGCAGGCAATTGGCTGTGTTGGTGCGCGTATGTGTAACTCTAATAATTGTCCGGCAGGTATTGCCACGCAAAAGCCTGAGTTGCGTGCGCGTCTCAATGTTGATGTATCTGCACAGCAGTTATGTAATTTCTTTAATGCCTCGGTTGAGCTTATGCAAGTGATGGCGCGCGCATGTGGCCACGATGCACTCAAGCAGTTCAGTCATAATGATTTGGCAACGTGGCATCGAGAGATGGCATTGTTAAGTGGTATAAAATTCAGTGGCTTATTACCCCCACAGGGATAGGTATTGCATAGCCGCAATCAGTGATATTGCGGCTTTTGTACTTTTTTTGCACAATTTTATACATATTGTTAGGTGAATAACGATGCCTGTGTTAGGATAGCCCCGTCTGATGAGTTCTACCCAGATTCGAAATTAGCTTTGTACTTCAGTTCTTCGTGTGTTCTATCCAGTAAGTGTTCCACCCCGAATTAAAGCAAGCCTCTCGTGTTAAATAGTTCTTAGTTCGGCAAGATCGTTGCGTTCGCAACATAGTGAAATTTTTTTATTTGGAGACACTTATGTCTAAAACAACTGGTACAGTTAAATGGTTCGATGAAGCAAAAGGCTTTGGTTTTATTACTCCTACTGACGGCAGCAAAGATGTATTCGTACACTTCCGTGCTATCGTTTCTGAAGGCGGTTTCCGCACTCTTCAGGAAGGTCAAAGCGTTGAGTTCAACGTAGAGCAAGGTGCTAAAGGCCCACAAGCTTCAGACGTGACAGCTGCTTAATTGTCGCATCCAGTCCATATAGACTGATAAGGTGAAGCTCATGCTTCACCTTTTTGTTTTATACACCTTTCTCATCGCGTTGACACACACGCAAAACATATTTTTCTATATACTCGTCCAACTTATTTCCCCTCAATATTATGTGTATGCACATGAGCCTGAAGTTGTGGGAAAAACGCCAAAAATATCTCTTCAAATTCAGCATAATGCACAGCAATATCATGTGCTGCACCATGAAACGTGTTTTCAAAGCGAATGCGCTTGGCAATATTGTTAAGGGCTAAATCTATGCCATCGAGCGATGCATAGGTGGCGAACCAATCCTCCTCGCACATGCGTGTGACCACGCTTTGCATTTTCGGTGGCATCTTATCGACTCGTCTGTTTAATAAAGCGTAACTGTGCTGGCGAAAATCACTGAATGATTGGGGGGTGAATGTATGCCAATGACGGATCAAGAAGTGATCAAAGGCAACATCAATGGCGACGCCGGCAAATCGTCTTCTTTGCTCACTAAAGAGCTGTTTGGCATTTTTCACCAATTGATGATGGTCGGTAAACTTATCCACTAACAAGTGGTTTTCAAGACCACGCAGTACAGCGGGAGCTAAATCCGTTTTATTGACGCCACGGCGAAAATCGCCCAGCAAATTGCCAAAGTGTGAGTCACTGGTCGATTGCGACAAATAAAGGTGAGCAAGGTAATTCATAGGTTATCAATATAATGCAAAAGTCTACACGCGGCTACCCGCTCTCAACTCCTCGGTTGTGAATTGTAACCTGTGCCGTTTGCCTCAAATTCAGCGTATAATGTTGGTCAAAATCTGGGTGATACAAGCAACTTCATTTTTAGGGAATTTCCATGGAAGCAAAATATTGGCTTACGCGTTGGCAAAGTGGCGATATTGGCTTTGACCAAGCTCAGCCCAATGCGAACCTCGTAGCCCACTTTGCACGTTTGGGCGTGGCCAAGCAGCACACAGTGTTTGTGCCTTTGTGTGGAAAAAGCATCGACATGATATGGCTCCTTGATCAAGGCTATAAAGTAGTCGGTGTAGAACTCAGTGAGCAAGCGATCAACGCATTGTTTAGCATGTTGGGTGTGGAACCTACGGTGAGAGAGTCACACTCTCACACTTGCTATAGTTACGGCAATTTGACTGTTTTCGTGGGTGACATTTTTATGCTTGAACAACACCAGATAGGTGAAATTCATTGTGTATACGATCGCGCAGCCCTTGTGGCACTGCCCTATGCAATGCGTTTGGAATATGCTCAAAAACTCGTTAATTTGTGCCCCAAGGCAGAGCAATTTGTGGTTACGGTTGAATATCCGCAGCCAGAGCCTGATAGCACCCCGCAATCAATATCCCATGAACACATGCACGAGCTGTATGGTGATTATTATCATCTTCAGTTACTCAGCAATAAATTAGTCACAGAGGGTATTAAAAATTGCCATCCTGCTTACAACGCCGCGTGGCAGCTACTCAGGCAGTAAGTCAGGTTATTATCTCCTTGGAATAATTCAAGGTGAATGTATATTTGATGCTTACAATTTTGTTTACAAGTCACTTAATGAGTGACCGAGCCCAATGAGTACATCTATTTAGATGTGCTCGGGTTTGCTTGTAATATCACCACACGTGCAACACAGTGTATCTTGGCCTCCCGAGTGGAACGTGCAACTGACAAGCACAAAAGAAGAATAAGTAAACCCTACAAGAACCTAAAATAGATACAAAGTGTGTGCTTTTTGAACATATTTCTACTATACCTACCCATGGAAATATTAAAACTCAAGGAAAGAACTATGTTTAAAACACTCGTCTTTGTATTAAGCGTCGTGCTCTGTGTCCCAACCTTAGCCGCAGAAAAGCCCAATGTATTGGTTATTTGGGGAGATGATGTGGGCATGTGGAATATTAGCGCCTATCACCGAGGTATGATGGGAGGGACCACCCCCAACATTGATCGTATCGCCAATGATGGCATGATGTTTATGGATCATTATGCACAAGCTTCTTGCACAGCAGGACGGGCTGCATTTATCACTGGTCAATACCCGATTCGTACAGGGCTTAGTACTGTTGGTCTACCGGGAGCGAAAGAAGGGATTAAAGAGTCTGATCCCACCCTAGCAACCATGCTCAAAGCCCAAGGTTATACAACAGGGCAATTTGGTAAAAATCACTTAGGTGACCGCGATGAACACCTTCCTACTAATCATGGCTTCGACGAGTTTTACGGTATTCTCTATCACCTAAATGCCGGTGAATATACTGAGCAATATGACTATCCAAAAGATACCACTCGCCGAGATAAAGTAGGGTTAACCGCCTTGCGTGGGGTGATACATTCCAAGGCACTAGGCAATGGTAAACAAAGCATCAAAGATCTAGGCGCGTGGGGTCAAGAGCGCCAACGCAATATTGATGAAGAAGTACTTAAAGAATCAAAGCGTTTTATTCGTGATGCGGTTAAAGCTGACAAGCCTTTTTTCGTGTGGCACAACATGACGCGCATGCACTATCGCACTAACCTAAACGAGTATTATGAAGGTCGTAGTGGCTATGGTATATATGCGGACGGCATGATGGAATTGGACGATGATGTTGGCGAACTACTCAATTTACTTGACGAGTTAAAGGTAGCTGGCAATACCATCGTTATGTTTTCAACGGACAACGGTGCAGCTTCAAACTCTTGGCCAGATGGCGGTAATCAACCCTTCCATGGAGAAAAAGGTGTAGGCGGATGGGAAGGTGGCTTCCGTGTTCCTCTCGTTGTTAAGTGGCCAGGTAAAATTCCCGCTGACGTAAGTACGGGAGAATTTATGACCATGGAAGATTGGGTGCCTACACTCATGTCTTGGGTGGGTGAAAAAGACATCAAGAAAGAACTGCGCGAGGGTAAAGAAATTAATGGTCGTAAATACAAAGTGCATCTTGACGGCTACGACCAAAGTGATCTGCTACTCAATAATGGTAAAACCAAGCGTAAAGATTTCTACTACTTTACCGAAGCAACATTTCATGGCCTGCGATATGGTGATTGGAAGTTACTCTTTAAAGAGCAAGAGCATTGGTTTCGTGCGACACAACAGTCACTCACTTCTCCTTACATAATCAATCTTAAACTTGACCCGTTCGAGCGTTTCACTGAAGCGCGTGGTTATGACGAGTGGGCTGAGAATCGCAGTTGGATTTTGGGGCCAGCCGGTATTCAAATAGGCAAATTTGTTGAAACTTTTAAAGCATTTCCACCAACTCAAAAAAGCATGAGTTTGCAAGTTGATGACGTAAGTAAATTCATTAATAGCCAAGCGATAAGTCGCTAATGAACCATTTAGGTAAGGCGCCAAGTGTATTTGGTTGCCTTCTCTGTATAGTGAATCTGGCAGCTTTATGTAATGGAAAAATATTCGCTCTGTAATAACTAGGCCAAGGAGAAGTTATGAAATTAACATTAATAGGTATTGTCACAGGTTTGTTATCCCTAAGTGTCCAAGCCAAAAATGACCCCAATATACTCGCTATCATGGTGGATGATGTGGCACAAGTATCGTTGAGTGCTTATTCACATGGAATGACGTATAACACACCAAATATCGATCGCATCGCCAATGAAGGTGCACTATTCACCGATCACTATGCGCAGCCGAGCTGTACAGCTGGTCGAGCCGCTTTCTTGATGGGGCAACTACCAGTTCGAACGGGTCTGACGACCGTAGGTCAACCCGGAAACCCGTTGGGAATTAAAGACGCTGATCCAACGATTGCTGAATTCTTGAAGGAACGCGGTTATATGACCGGGCAGTTTGGTAAAAATCACTTGGGCGACCTAGATGAGCATCTACCAACCCGTCATGGTTTTGATGAATTTTATGGCAATCTATATCACCTCAATGTGTCAGAAGAGCCTGAGCAAGAAGATTACCCTAAGAGTAAAGCGTTTAAGAAAAAGTTTGGTCCTCGTGGAGTGATAGAATCCTATGCAGACGGTCGCGTGACTGATACAGGACCGCTTACACGTAAGCGTATGGAAACGTTTGATGAAGAAGTGCTAGCTCGCAGCTTGGATTTTATGGAACGTGCAGTAGCAGCGAATAAGCCATTCTTTATTTGGCACGCGCCAAGTCGTATGCATGTATATACGCGCCTTAAGCCAGAAAGTCGTCATTTAGCAACACATATCAGTTCTGAAGAAGATGTGTTTGGTAGCGGTTTACTTGAGCATGATGGCCATGTCGGCCAGTTGTTAGATAAGCTTGATGAGCTAAAAATCGCAGATAACACTATTGTTATTTACACTACAGACAACGGTCCAGAGCAAAGTTCGTGGCCGGATGCGGGGGTAACTAAGTTCCGAGGTGAGAAAATGACCACTTGGGAAGGGGGGGTACGTGTGCCATTTTTGGTTCGTTGGCCGGGTAAAATCCCTACGGGCTTGAAACTAAATGGTATTTCTTCACATGAAGACGTGTTTCCAACTCTTGCTGCAGCATTAGGTGAGAAAAACCTCCGTAAAGCAATGGAGAAATCTCACAACGTGTATATCGATGGCGAAAATAATCTCGATTATTGGCGTGGTAAGACTGACAAGTCAGCGCGTGATCATTTCTTTTATTACTATGAGTCACAGCTTACCGCTGTGCGAGTAGGCCCATGGAAAATGCACTTTGCTTCAAAACCTGGAGGACGATACTATGAGGATATGATTACACATACCATGCCTCAATTATTCAATTTACGAAAAGATCCAATGGAGCATTATGACGGTGTAACGGGTTTTCATCAGATCATGAGAAAGAGTTGGGTAATGCAACCGGCGATTGCACTATTAACTGAGCACGTTAAGACATTCCAGAAGTACCCTCCTCGTCAAGAGGCCGCTTCTTTGAATATTAATGAAGCAATTAAGAAAGCAGAGTCAGCATCAAGAACTCGCTAACAAACCTACCCACTAGAGTTTCGCTCTAGTGGGTTTTTCATATCCAGCGCCTCACTTTTTTGCAATATTTGCTGTATTCATCCTGAAACTTACTGAGTAAAGCCTCTTCCTCAGGCTTGATTTGCTGGGTGTTGAGGTAAAGCACAAAAACAGGTAGCCATACCAGTGCAGCATAGTTGCTTAGGAATATGCCCCAGCCTACAAGTATCAGCAAAAAACCAACATACATAGGGTTGCGGCTATATTGATAAATTCCCGTTGTCACTAATTGTGAGGTTTGCTCGGGGATGCGTGGGTCAACCGTTGTTTGTGCACGGTGACACTGCATAACCCCCAAAACCGCACATCCACACCCACTTAGTGCACTCACTGCACTTATTAACTCTCTAAGCGGCACATCAACCAGTGCTATTGGCACTTTGAAAGCGGTGAGGAACATCGCCCATGCTACAAGCAATACTAATATTAGAGGTGGTATTCGTAACCTTAACATCATTATTTTTTCGGTATTTAGTTGCCCGAGACACTTTGCATCATAGTTAACTTTTGCACCAGTGCGAGTATTTGTGGATCGTTGGGAACCAGTTGTTGTAATTTGCTAGCAAAACGCAGCGCCTGTCCATAATCTTGCTGGCCAATACTCAGTTGCACTAGGGTATAGCATAAGTCTGGGTTGTTAGGATTTAATGAAAATGCCTTTTCTAATTGTGTTAGCGCAGCGTGATTTTCGCCCATCTCATTGAGTAGCAGACCGTAAGTATAAATGTGATTTACAGAACCATATTTAGCGGCAATATTTAAATGTGCCTTTGCTTTTTCTCTGTCCTTTTGGCGCACCCAGCTCATGGCTAAGACGTAGTGTACATCGGCATTATTGGCATCAACTTCTAGGGCTTGGAGCAACACTTTCTGTGCCTGTTGCTCATCTCCTAAGCGACGGTAAAGATCGGCTAAATTAACATAAGCAGGTATATAAATAGGCTCAACTTTAATACTTTGCTTATAGTGCGCTTTTGCGTCGTTGGACTGTCCCAATTCCAGCGCGAGATTGCCTAAATTCGTGTGGCTACTTCCACGCTCGGCATTGAAACGCTCTGTTTGCTTGTATTCTTCTAGGGCTTTTTCTAACGTCTGACGTTCTTCGCCTTTTAGATTGTCAGGGAAAGGAACCGTCAGCATACTCGCTAAACTGCGTGCTGCTTCAGTGCGAACGGCAAGTCTGGGGTCAGACAGCAACAGGTGTAATAATCGATAACGCTGTGCTGGGGAAAACCCTTGCGCGGCACTAATTGCCCCAAGTCGTTTGAGGGGTTCGTCATCACGAACCGCTCGGCTGATAGCCACTAATGTATTTTGATCAGGATAGCTGCCCATTCGCACCAACGCCGAAGCGCGGATAATATCTGTGTACTGACTACTTTGAGCGATACGTGTCAATAACTGTGACGCAGTGGGTAAACCTTGATCCGCGGCATGAAATGCCTGTGAAAAGTGCTCACTCCCCATGCGGGTACTCTGTGGGTGCCATGATTTAATTGCATTCACGGCCCATTGCGGTGTTTTGTCGTCATGGCAGGTATTACAGGCGTTGGGCGCTTGGGTTTGAATAGTGAGGTCGGGGCGAGGTACACGGAGGCTGTGATCCCGACGCGGATCAACTTGCATAAACGTCGTCTCAGGCATGTGGCAATCGACGCATTGGCTGCCTAGTGAACCTTGTCTATGGCCATGATGCTGTGTGTTGTCAAATTGCGTTGCGCCGTGGCACTGGGTGCAGGTCTGGTTGCCCGTCTGTTTTAGTTTACCCGAGTGCGGGTTATGGCAGTTACTGCACGTCACGCCTGCACTGAACATTTTGCTTTGCAAAAACGAACCCCATACATAGTCTTCATCATAAATTTGCCCATCTACATGATAAAGCTCTGGAGTGAGTAATGAAGGACGAAACATATCCAAAAAGGCTTGAGTATCATTGCGAGGTGCTATCTGGGCGCGACGAGAATGGCACGTGGCGCACACCTGTAATTGCTCTGAGCTCGTTTTCTCTCCAACTGCGACCATGGAGCCATCACGTTGCTGGGTGAAAAGCGTTACCTGTGTACTTATATTTTTAACAAAGCCTTTGTTTTTTATTGCTGTATTACCCGCAGCCCATGCTAAGTGTTGCTTTGTGTTACCGTGGCACGCGCTGCAACTGACATTAATGTGCTCGGACAGGGAGCTAAACTGGTTGCTTTCTAAGTCATAGTTCTTTTTAAAATCTGTGCTGTGACAATCGGCACACATATGATTCCAGTTTTGTCCCATTTGAGAGTGATGAAATTCATCATGGGGAGCTTGGTCCGGATGCAATACAAACCAGCGTTGTCCACCCTCTTGTGCGGGGCGAGAATCCCATGCTAATGGAATAAACTGATAACCACCGCGCTCGTCTTCTACCAGGTATTGCTGTAGTGGCATAAAGCCAAATGTATATTTGATGACTTGCTGCTTTTCAACGTCTTGGGAAGATGTGGTCAATATGTAGGTGTTGTCTTTCTTACTCAGTGTGAGGGTCTGATCTTGATATGTGATTTGTTGACCTTCAAATACACCCTGCACGAACTCCTCTGTCGCATCATTCATCGCTTTGTGATGATGAGAGTTTTGCCACTGCTGAACCTGTTCGCTATGGCATGATTCGCACACTTGTTTTGCACTCACACTGTTACAGGGGCCGACAGTAATAGCAGCTACAAAAGCCAATAACAGAGTAAGTCTGTTGTTATTCATGAAATATAATTCCTTTAAATTTATGTAGTAGCGCTAAAATTCATCATGCCCAATTCCACGCTAACATTGGATGTGAGCCTTAGCAACATGCTCTAGATGTGCACATCATTGTTGTGTCAATCTAAATCGACCTCGACAATTTCGGGTCAATACATTCAGCATTAACACAACAAGTAAGTTTTATATGTGGGTAACTGAGTTACCAGCTGTTTCCAGCTTTAATGTAAATTGCTGTCTCTTCTGGGCCGCGCGCAACATCTATGCCCATACGAAAGCCATAACGTGGAGATACGAGGTAGCGAAAGCCTGCGCCAAACGTGACGCGGGATTTGGCGTCGTTGAGCTCACTCCAGCTGTTAGCTGCACGACCAATTCCACTGAAACCTAAGACTTTCCATTTTTCATCCCACAAATAACTTAATTCCGTTTCAGCGAGTAATACTTTTTGCCCTTGATAGCGCGATTTGGGGATACCGCGCAAATCAACAAAAGGCAGCACATAGATAGGCAAGGATCCAGCACCGCGATTGCTGACACCTTCATAGTCAACGCGCAGACCTATCCGAGCCTTGTCAGTGAGATGCCAATAGTTAAGGCCACTTAGGTAATAGCTGTGGTAATTTGCGTTGCTTCCTAATGCTTCATCGAATACAAGGTATTGCATGTGGTAGTTATAACCTAGTTCTGGATCAAACTGGTTGTCAGTTGTATCAAACTCCGCGGTGACACCCACCCCTGAGTTGTTGTTCTTAATTTCAACTTGTTCAAGGATCTGATTGATCTCATCAAACGGTCGGCCTTCAACGGAAGCAAATGGTGATTGTGCAAGGCTCAAATCAACATGACGATATATTTGTTTAGCACCAACGAACCAGTTACTGTCTTGTAAACGCCACATCAGCGTTTGCGTCATTCCAGGACCTTGTAAGTTGAGCTTGATTGGCTTATTCAGAGGAAACCCTGCGATATTATAAAAGTCTATATTGATATCGCCATAACCTAAATAGCCGCGGTATCTCAGGGTGTCTTGATGCCAGTAGGCGATATGCCCCAAGCCCAATACTTTACTTTTGTTACTGGTGTAGGCTGCGCCAATCATAGTGACACTTTTGGGCAGTATTGGCGTATCAGATGTGGCAATATTCTTGTTCTTTTCACTGTCGTGGAAAAACAATCCAGCTACACCCAGTCCCGTACCAACAGCAGGTTCAGTGATAATGCTGGGAACGGGTATAAAAGCAGGAGCACTGTCAGTAACAGGACGTTCTTTGGACTGTTGAGCATAAATATTGTGTGTATTTAATGCGATGTACAGCAATACCATGAAAATAGAGTTGTGCGGGAGCCTAACCTTGCTAGTGCAGAGCATAACCGTCCTTGTAACTGTGAGTGGCAAGGCATTATAACAACGCCTGTACCTTATATGCACACTTAATTTCAATGTGTTTATAACCAAAGTAAGGGCCTTTGTTGCACATTATTATGATCGTAAAGTAGCTCTGTAAGGGTATAAGAGTTAGAGTGTGCAAAGGCTAAGCAAGTGCACATCGCATCACAAATCAAGGTGACTTATGGATAACTTCTCTCACAAACCCGCTCGCTTACACTTTACGCACACAGCCATTGCGACGGCTGTTTTATTGACTCTGAACCCGGCCCATGCTGCATTTGATGGCGGCGATAACGTCGAGCGCTTTCAAGTTATGTCGAGTGCTCCTACCGTTACCTCCCAGCATCAATACCAGCTTGGTGCGCAAGTGAGTGAGCTCGGTGCACCTTCGCACTTTGATAGGCAATTAAACCGTGCAACCTTCGTCTGGGCAGCGCCGCAACAAGCACAGGTGCAAAGTCGAAGCGTATCAAAACATGATATTGCCACTGCGCATATGCAAAGACTTTCAGGACTCAATGCCAGTAAAGTAGCCAACATAGACACGCCACTGGTTGATTTTCACGATACTGGCAAAGGTGCTGTAATTGCCCGATACAAGCAGCTTGTTCAGGGCATAGAAGTGTTTAACCGCAGTTACAATGTGCTACTTAATCGCCAAGGGCAGCTAGTTGCAGGCTCTGGCTACTTCGCTGATGTACCACACGCAGCACTGAATTTTTCAGCGCTGAGTGCGTTTTCCACACCACAAACCGCAGCCCTAAAAGCGATTCAAAATATCAGCCGTAGTGAAGTGCAGTTTGACACCCTGAGAACACAGGGTGGTTACACCTGGCTGCAAGTAACAAGTGCCAATGATGATGAGTTGTTTGACAACGTGCGTGTTAAGCCGGTGTTTTATCCGCTTAACAACGAGCTTATTGCCGCGCATTATGTGGAAGTTGAAAGAAAAAGCACCACCTCGCTTGAGAGCGACTACTACTCATACGTAGTCGATAGCAACTCAGGGAAAATTCTATTTAAGAACAACTTGCACAGCCATGCTACGGCGTATAACTATCGTGTTTATGCTGATGCACAAAGTGGATACCCTCTGGAGGGCCCCCATGGCGATGTGATCCCCGCCGACGGTCCCAACCAAGTTGATGAAACAGATGTGCTGCAAGCGCCTTTGGTAAGCCTTCAATACTACTCAAGCTTATCAACTCAAGACCCGTGGCTTAGTGAAACAGCTACGCAAACGCAAGGCAATAATGTGTATGCGTATGCAGATATTGTCTCTCCTCAAGGGTTTAGTGCCGGTGACATTAGTGCACCAACCACATCTGCATTTACGTTTGATTACCCGTTAGACCCACTTGCCCCACCCACTACCGAGGGCAATATTCGCGCTGCTATTGTGAATTTGTTCTATATGAACAATTTCCTTCATGATGTGTTTTATGACTATGGCTTTGATGAAGCCGCAGGGGTAGCGCAACAGAGTAACTTTGGCCGGGGCGGTGTTGCGGGTGACCCCCTTGAAGTGCAAGCTCAGGATTACAGTGGTTTGAACAATGCTAACATGGCAACGCCCTCTGATGGTGCGAGTCCACGTATGCAAATGTACCTCTACAACTCTAAAGACAATCGTGTAGGCATAGACTTGGGGGTTGTTGGGCCAAATGGCGCATTGGCGTCTTCTCAGGCGTCCCAATTCGGTCCAAGGGCATTTGATATCAGTGCCCAATTAGCTCGCTATGAAGACGGTAACAACACCGACTCAGGCAGTATTTATGATGGCTGTGAAGTGCCGTTAGATGCCAATACTATAAGTGGCAAAATTGCCATTATTGAACGTGGCAGCTGTAACTTCACCGTTAAAGTTAAAAACGCGCAAGATGCAGGTGCTGTCGGTGCCATAATTACCAATAACGTCAACGATGGTACACCTGCGCCGATGGGCGGTGCAGATTCAACGATAACCATAGGTAACATGGGGTTGAACTTTGCCGACGGGCAATCACTGTATAATGCACTTAATGCCGGCAGCGTCACCGTGCGTATTTTTAACACCAATCCACTCAAAGATGGCACGTTTGATAACGGTATTATTGCTCATGAGTGGGGCCACTATATCTCCAATCGATTAGTTGGCAATAGTTCTGGCTTGTCTAACTTTCAAGGGCTAGCCATGGGCGAAGGGTGGGGCGATTTCCACTCATTGCTATTTATCGCCAAAGCACAAGATGCGCAGATTGCAGGCAACAGTGACTTTACTAAACCTTACGCCACAGGTACGTATGTAGAGGACTTTTACTTCGGTATTCGCCGTGTACCTTACACACCGAATCAAAATATTAACCCTTTGAACTTTAGACATATAACAGAAGGCGCAGGTGATGATGTTGGCTTGCCACCTACGTTTGTAGGCTCCCCTCATGCGCCTGGTGAGTTGTGGGCGTCGGTATTGTGGGATTCCTACGTGGCGTTAATCAACGAGCATGGCTTTAACACTGCCCAAGACAAAATGATGCGCTACTTAGTTGGCGGTTACAAAATGACGCCCAATGCCCCGTTATACACCGAAGCGCGGGATGCATTGTTGGCTACCATCGCCGCAGAGAGTATCAGCGATTATCGTTTGGTGCTTGAAGCATTTGCAAAACGCGGCATGGGTCTTGGAGCGCAATCACCAGATCGTTTTAGTGAAAATTTGACGGGTGTGGTGGAGTCATTTGAGACGCAACTCGCAAGCTATGATGCAAAAGAAGTTGTGCTCGACGCACGGGGCGTAAGCTATTGCACTGATGATGGCTACCTTGACGTCGGTGAGACCGGCACTTTGGCTGTGCAAGTGACTAACACTGGCAGTGAAACTCTGAGTGATGTGCCCGTTCGCTTTGAAGTACTCTCAAGCCAGGGTGTAAGTTTAGGAGACGGTGGAGTATCGAGCGTTACCCAATTAGAGCCGTTTGAAACGGCGGCAAGTGAGCCTATTAGCATCACTCTGAGCGAAGCCACTGAGGCCAGTGAGTTGCAAGTTCAAGTGAGCTTCCCTGAAAAGTCAGTGGGGGATGCTATTGTTGAGCCAGCGAGTTTTACGACTAGTTTTGTTGTGAATGTTGGTTTTGAAGATGCACCACTTAGCAATGGTGCTCAAAGCGATGATATGGAAAATGCGGTGCTCTCGAAAGAGAACCTCAGCCTGTTATTGCTAAAAGATAATCCGCTAGCAAAAGAGACCTTACGGTTTGATAACTCAACACAAATCGATGTGTTTGAGCAAGGCGGCGTAGACCTTGGCGCACAAGCATTGTTCCTAAACAACAATGCATTTGAGTCAGATGTTGCTCTTGTGACTCGTCCGTTCACGGTGGCAAGTGGTAGTGACTTCAATGTGTCATTTTGGCACTACTATGCACTGGAACAGGACTGGGACGGTGCAGTGGTAGAAATTAACATTGACGATGCAGGTTGGCAGGACGTAACCGATGCGGGTGGGCAGTTTAGCCTTGGTTACAGCGGTCAAATTATTAATAATCCAGCGCAGTCATTGAGTTTGCGACAAGCATTTACAGGGCGTAATGACAACCAAGGAGTGCTTGGCAACCAAGAGCAAATTAGCTTTGCACAAACCTTGGCAGGTAAACAAGTACAACTGCGTTTTCGTATTAGCAGTGACGCCAATACATACGATCAAGGCTGGTGGATAGATAACCTCACACTCAGCGGCATCGCCTCGTCGGCGTTTTATACGCAGGTTGCAGGGGACAGCCAAGCCTGTGTTAATCGTGCACCAAGTATCCAAGCGATCGCATCACAAACCGTTGATGAAGGCACACAAGTGACGATCACCGCTCAAGGGCAAGATGTAGATGGTGACGCGCTGAGCTACCAATGGCAACAAACCCAAGGCACCTTGGTGACCTTAAGTGGAGAGCAAACCAATACGCTTACTTTTACAGCCCCAGATGTGTCTGCGAGTGAAGTATTGCGCTTTAGCGTTACTGTTAGCGATGGCAGCTTAAGCGCTGAACAAAGTGCACAAGTTACCGTGAATAACGTAGCTGCGCCACCACCTCCTCCGCCACCACAGCCTGAGCCTGATTCAGGTGGCTCCGGTGGCGGCTCATTAGGATGGTTAGCCCTATTATCACTTGGAGCGCTGCGTCTGTTCAGAAGAAAATAATGGAAAATAAAAAAACCGCACTCTGTGCGGTTTTTTATATTGGCATGTAATATTAAACAGTCAGATATTTACAAGTAGAGCTGGATAATCTCACGATTCCACAAACCTTCCTTTGAGCCATCACTTTGCAAGGCTTCATTTTGCTTTTGCAGATAGCTGTACGTCACCGTCGTACCAATATCACCTAACGCTTTCAACGCCATGGCTCTGTCTGACCATGAGCTATCGCTTTCAAACAAGTCTATTAATAATTGAGTACTCTGAGCGTCTTTCATGTTGCCCAAAGATGAAATCGCAGCTAAACGGATGTATTCATCTTTAGAGTTCACCAATTCACGAAGATAAGGCAACGCAGTTGGATTGTTGCTAAACCCGAGTTCATATACATCTTGATAGTTTGCTTTAACTCCAGCTTGTTTTATTGAGCCAATCAAAGCCTGTGTTTTTTCATCAGACAACATACCATTTGTAATGTGTTGGTTTATTTTTGCGCTCAGCTCTTTAACCACCAAACTCATTGGTTCATTTAAAGTAGGTTGGATGATTTCGTCAAAACTCCAAACAGGTACTTTGCCTCGCTTTACGTATACTGCGACAGGTTGGCTCCCTTCAGCTGTCTCGATTTGGCCTTTTAGCATGGTAAATGTAATAAAAGGTGTGAAGCCATTGGTCCTGTGATTACGCATGTTAAAACGTAATACATTGAGTTTTGTCTCACCATCTCCAACAGTAATGGGAAGGTTGCGAGCTTTAAATTCCTCATTTAGATGTGACTCTAGAAATTCAACTTGATTGAGTAACTTACCTTCATACATGAGCGCGCTTGGTAATACGCCTGAAGAAAAAGGCGATGTTTTATCATTACGCTTGTCTACTACTTGTAGAGTCATAACATTAGTCTGTGCCTCTGTATTATAGGCGTGAACTGAAGGTTGTGGTTTA
Organism: Pseudoalteromonas maris; assembly: GCF_049257235.1. Lineage (NCBI taxonomy): Bacteria > Pseudomonadati > Pseudomonadota > Gammaproteobacteria > Alteromonadales > Pseudoalteromonadaceae > Pseudoalteromonas > Pseudoalteromonas maris. Next base: position 108,036 of record NZ_JBMMUF010000007.1, on the reverse strand, counting down.
GTGATGCTGTATGAGCTTGGAGCACATCCTTGAAGTAAAAGCGCACATGACATTGATACTGCTATTGTTATTTTTTTTATCGTAAACATAAAGATCCCTTTATTTTTGTATAGTTATTAGCCGTTTGAAAATACCAAACTCAATTACTAAAAACAATTGGGTTATTTAACTTTTATACCGTTTTTGGGGTCCGGTGTGCTTTAACAAGTGGAAAATTATTTTTCACTTTTTGCGTTTCTTAAGACTTTCTTAAGACTTTCTTAAGTTTCGAAATCTAATGTGATCCCATCGACCAGTTTTAAGAGTCTTTGTTATGGGATCAGTATTGGTGAATAGCACTGCGATAGCGCACATCGAGCATGGAGCTGTTGAGGAACATGTAGGGGCTGGCTATTTTGTGGCTGCAACAAATAGCCATGTTCACAATCAACTGGCCATTCGCATCAAAGCGGGCTTTGCAAAACACTATGATGCCGAAGTAAACGAGTTTATGCCGTTATTGGCCTGCCTTGGTTACTCTGAACAACGCTACTGTTGCTTTGGCTTGCGCAGTGCAGCTGGCCCATTATTTTTAAGCCAATACCTCAGCCAACCTCTATCAGCTTATCTCGAACAGTGGGGTTGTAATGCTGCGCAATGTGTTGAGCTGGGTAATTTAGTCTCGACTCACTCCCAAGCGACTTTGGCCCATTTCGTTGTGCTTGCTAAGGCATTACATGAGGCAAATAAAAAGAAATTGGTATTTTGTGCCACTGGCCATATTCGCACTTTACTGAGCCGTGTTGGTGCTCATTTCACCGAGCTAGAAGCAGCAAAACCAGAGCGTTTGCAAGGTGCAAGCTCAAGTTGGGGCAGTTACTACGCGCACACCCCCGTGGTGTGTGTCGTGGATGTTGAGCAGGTATCGCGTCATGTCGATAAGGTCGATACCTTGTCTTTCTTTGCCAATGCTTATGCTCAAGACATCATCAACCTAAGCAAAGAAGTTGCACGCTTATGATGTCGCAATTGATTAATGCTTGGCATGGCAATGTTATTGATGACACCGAGCACATGAATGCCGCAATTTTCTGGCAAGAGGTTGAGCGTTTAGCAACGCATTTACGCCACATCAATCCGCGCTGTGTGGCGCTGGAGCTAGACAATAGTATCGCGTGGCTCGTTGCGGATTTTGCTTTGATGCAAGCAGGTATTGTGAGTATCCCCTTGCCACACTTTTTTTCCACGCAGCAACGTCAACATGCGTTGCAAAAGGCGCAACCCGGGTTACTGATCCGTACCCTCGATGATCATAATCCCGCAGATCACCTATGGCAGATTGGGCAGCAGCGCTTGGCTATTGAGGTGCTTGAGTATGACCCAGAGAACCCAAGAGCTTCATTTGCACAGGGTACTCAAAAAATTACCTTTACCTCGGGCTCCACAGGGCATCCAAAAGGGGTGTGTTTGAGTGCACAGCAGCTATTGCAAGTGGCAGCGAGTTTAGTGACACGTTGTGGACAAACTAACCCTGTGCATTTATGCCTACTGCCTTTGGCTGTGTTGTTGGAAAACGTTGCGGGTGTCTACGCACCGATGCTCGCAGGTGGCACTGTTCATGTCCCGAGTCTTGCAAGTTTGGGCTTTGATGGCACCGCGCTAACAGAACCACACAAGCTATTGGCAACAGTCACCACAGTGCAATCCAATACACTTATTTTAGTCCCCGAGCTGCTAAAGGGGTTGGTACTTGCCTGTGAGTCTGGCTGGCAGCCACCAAGTTCATTGCAATTTATTGCCGTGGGCGGTGCCAAAGTTGCGCCTGAGCTGATTGTGCGCGCTCGTGCATTAGGCCTGCCAGTCTATCAAGGGTATGGGCTTTCTGAAGCAGGCTCAGTGGTCAGTTTAGCTGATAGCTCAAGCAATGATATCGCAAGCGTTGGCACTCCTCTGGATCATGTTGAGTATGAAATTGTTGATGACGAATTAGTCATTAAATCCCCTAAATTTCTTGGCTACTTAGGGGATGCGGCACAATCACAGCACGTTGACAATGGTGGTTATCAGACAGGCGATCGCGTCAGCCTTGAAAACGGCGAATTGCACATTCGTGGGCGCATAAAAAACCAAATTATTCTAAGCAATGGACGCAATGTTTCACCGGAATGGCCAGAGTCTCTGTTATTGAGCAATAGTGCTCTTTCTCAGGCAGTTGTCGTTGGGGAGGGAGAGGCCAATTTGTGTGCGCTAATTTATTGTCATCCAAACCTAAGTGATGAGCAATTACAGGCAGTGGTGAATGCCACTAACACTCAGTTGCCTTGTTATGCCCAGATTGCAAACTTCATGCGTTTAAGCGCGCCATTGTCAATTGCACAGGATTATTTAAGTGCGAATCAGCGCCCTAAACGTGATGCCATTAACCATGGCTTTGCGGATCAAATTTCTCAGTTATTTCAGGAGTTGTAATTATGTCTTTCTTTGCACAACTATGCGAACAAACCCAACAAGAACGCCAGTATTTGCTGAGCGCAGATGTTATAAAAAAAGCGCTTGCAGGTGAGGTGAGCACGGACTTGTATGTGGCGTTTTTGCAGCAGGCGTACCATCACGTTAAACACACTGTACCACTGTTGATGGCGTGCGGTGCGCGTATTGATTCTGAGCAAGAATGGCTACGCAACGCCATTGCTGAATATATTGAAGAAGAGTTAGGCCACCAAGAGTGGATTTTAAATGATATAGCCGCCTGTGGTTACGACAAAGAGCAGGTGCGCAATAGCGCGCCAAGTTTTGCAACAGAGTTGATGGTCAGCTATGCCTACGACAGTATTGCCCGGGTATCACCTTTGGCCTTTTTCGGTATGGTGCATGTGCTAGAGGGGACATCTATCGCCTTGGCTGATAACGCCGCGGGGCACATTCGTGAGCAGCTTGGATTACCCAAAAAAGCATTTACCTACCTTACGTCCCACGGCGCTCTTGACCAAGAGCATGTGAAGTTTTTCGAAGGCTTGATGAATCAAATTACCAGTGCACACGACCAAGCGGTAATCGTGCATGCTGCAAAACGTTTCTATCGATTGTACGGCGACATCTTTCATACCTTGAGCGCCGAGCATGGCATTAACACCATGCCTCTGGCTCAGGAGGCATCATGAGCGCCCCGATTGCTGTGCTCAGTGGAGCCAGTGGCGGTATCGGCGCGCACATCGCCAGGCAGTTAGCGAGTCGAAGTTATCGCCTAGTGCTACTCGGAAGAGACGTTGATGCATTGCACGCATTGCAACGCGAACTCCCCAGTGCTGAGCAGTCATTCCACATTGCTCTGCAGGTAGATTTAGCTAATGACGCTGATATGTCGCGTGTTATTGAGCTGATTCATGACATTGGGCGGTGCGATTTACTGGTCAACAATGCGGGTGTGAATGCCATGGTACCGTTTACGAGTCTGAGTCGGGAGGAGCTTGATGCCACGCTCGCAGTCAATATTCGCGCACCCATGTTGTTAAGCCAAGGGTTGTTGCCAATATTGGCGCAAAATAACGGCGTTATTGTCAATGTAGGCTCATCATTTGGTGCCATTGGCTACCCCATGCAAGCGCACTATTGTGCCAGCAAGTTCGCACTGCGCGGATTTAGTGAGGCATTGGCGCGCGAGCTTAGCGACACATCCGTGCAAGTGAAATACTTTGCGCCACGCGCTACACAAACAGCCATTAATTCAGACAAGGTAACAGCGCTTAATAAAGCGCTCGGAAATGCCATGGACACACCTGAATATGTTGCTAAAGAATTTATGCATCTGCTTGATTCAACAGAACGGCGTCGCAGCGTCGGTGCGAAAGAATCATTTTTTGCCAAGATCAACGCGCTGTGGCCAAAGGTGGTCGACAACGCATTAGCAAAACAATTATCAACCATCAAACAGTACATGAGGTGAGATATGAAACCTGTAATCGCGAGTCTATTTTTTGCTGCGCTGATGTCACACAGCGTGAGCGCTGAAGTGGATGCCGACTTAGCCAATATTATGCGCCAGTGGGCCCACGTAAATTATGAGATTGAGGGTAAAGATCAGGAAAAAGCATTTGAGCAACTGGCTCAAGACGCGAACACCTATGCGCAATCGCACCCAGAATTGGCCGAGGGTTACATTTGGGCGGGGATTATTCATTCAAGCTATGCTGGAGCAAAAGGAGGGCTAGGTGCACTGGGTTTAGCTAAAGAAGCAAAGAAAGACTTTGAAAAAGCCATCGCTATTGACGGTAATGCGCTACAAGGCTCAGCATATACCAGCTTGGGTACACTCTATGCACAAGTCCCCGGTTGGCCAATTGGTTTTGGCAGTGATAAAGAGGCGCAGAAGCTGTTTGATAAATCATTGGAAATTAACCCCGATGGCATTGATATTAATTACTTTTATGCCCAGTTCCTCTATGATGAAAGAGACTACAAAAAAGCGAAAATGCATTTACTCAAAGCGCAAGCTGCACAACCGCGAGTTGATAGACCTTTGGCAGATAAATATCGCCATGAAGAAGTGGATGTCTTATTAGCAAAAGTGGAGCGCAAGTTGCGCCGCAAATAAAGGAGTTCGCCATTGCGGCTGTTGTTAGTTGAAGACGACCTTCAGGTCAATCAAGGGCTCACTCGCACACTGTCTCACGAGGGATATGCGGTTGAGTCGGTCATGTGCCTGACTGACGCCAGATCTTTTGTGGCCAATGATGAGGTAGATTTACTGATCCTTGATTTAGGCTTGCCTGATGGCGATGGTTTGAGCCTGCTCAGTGACATTAAAAAGCGTAGAAAGCCACTGCCAGTGCTTATTCTGACAGCACGCGACTCGTTGGACGATAAAATCAAAGGGCTTGATTTGGGGGCGGATGATTACCTTGTGAAACCCTTTGAAGTCGATGAGTTATTGGCGCGGTTGCGGGTATTGGGTCGGCGTGTCACCGGTGTGGTATCAAGCACCCTTGAATGCGGACCTATTGTGATGGATTTAGCCGCTCACGACGTTCAGATTAACGCTCAAGCCCTAACCTTGCCGCGTAAGGAGTATATGTTGCTCAAAGCGCTGATGGAAAACCAAGGCCGGGTTCAATCAAAAGAGCAACTTGAACAAAAGTTGTATCAGTGGGGGGAAGAACTCGGCTCAAACGCCATAGAAGTTCACATTCATCATCTGCGTAAAAAGCTACCTGATGGCACCATCAAAACCCTGCGCGGGATTGGCTATGTACTCAATAGAGTGCAGGAGAGTTGAACGTGAGCATCAGGATCAAGTTGGTTTTGTTATTGATATCTATGCTGGTCTTGATCCTGTTTTTGGCGCTGATACAAGGTTATCAGCGCAGCCTTGAAAGCGCTGACGCACTGTTTGATCAGCACTTACTCGAACGTACTCAGTTACTCAGTGCCACTGATCCACAGCAGATGTCTACAGTTGTCAATGCTCCGTGGCAAAAGTGGCAAGATGGAGTGCTTGTCGCAGGTGACGTTTCCCTCATAAATCACGTGCCTGAACAGCAATTGCAAACAATTAATAGCCAAGGCCAGCGATTGCGTATTGCTATGTTTTGCCAGCAGCGGTTATGTACTGTGCTTGGTGAGCCTATTGCACAGCGCTTCGCGTTGTCTGAGCAATTAATTGTCGCGCTGATGGCGCCCATGTTGGTGGGAATTGCTATTTTAGCCGTATTTATTAGCCTTGTGGTTAAGCGTGCTTTAGCGCCTTTGACCATACTGTCGCGTGAGCTCAAGGGCAAAGCAGCAAATGACTTTTCCATGTTACACACCACGCCTTCTGAACACGAAATCAAACCTGTGGTCGCAACCCTCAATGCGCTGTTGCGTCGAACAGAGCAAGCCTATTTACGCGAGCGTTACTTTGCTAGTGATGCAGCTCATGAGTTACGAACGCCATTGAGTGCGATGAAAATAAGCCTGCATAACCTGTTACAGCGCTACGACGATGAAGACGCCAAAGCAATCAATATCAGCGTCGATAGACTCAATCACATGGTAGAGCAAATGTTGGCACTGGGTAGAACATCATCAAAACAGTGGCAAGATAAACTCACAAAGTTGTCGCTCAGTGTGATTTGCCAAGAAATTATTGCCCAGTTGTATGAGCAGATTGAAGAAAAAAACTTGGACATAAGCCTGCATGGGCAATGCCAAGACATAGACGGTGAACCGTTTACCTTACATGTCATGATAAAAAACCTCATAAGTAACGCCGTTAAATACACGCCAAAAGACGGCAAGATTGCGATTTATTTGGCTGATGAGGGCACTCAAGTGATCTTCAAGATTGCTGACTCAGGTCCGGGTATTGCACAGGAGCTGAGAGAGCGTATTTTTGATCGCTTTTTCCGTGTCGGCGGCGACTCCCACCCTACGCATATCCCGGGAGCCGGATTAGGTATGGCGATTGTGCAGCACGTAGTTGGTTTATACCGTGGTGACGTGCAACTGCAAGAGAGTCAGTGGCAAGGCCTTGAGGTCGTGGTGCGCTTGAATGCAACGCGGGAGACGCTATGCAGCGATTGATTGGTTTATTGCTGTTTATTAGTGTGTCTGCGCAGGCGCAACTACAGGAATTTGAGCTTACCCTCAAGGATCATCTGTTTTATCCAGCGCGCTTGCAGGTACCAAGTGATGAGAAAGTGCGATTGCTTATTCGCAACCTTGACTCAGAGCCTGAAGAGTTTGACAGCTTTGATCTCAATAGAGAAAAAGTGCTATTTCCGCATCGCATCAACGTTATTTACATCGGCCCGTTAGCACCTGGTGAGTATTCTTTTTTTGGCGAGTTTGCGCCAGATACTGCCCGAGGTGTGATTATCGCTCTACCTATGAACAAGGAGAGCACTGATGATCAATAGTTTGCTAGTGACTATTAATCAATTATTGCCTTTGGCGGTGCTGGTGGTATTTGCAAGTACGTTGTGCACCTGCTCATTCACTAAAAAAGCCTTGCCTTGGGTGATTGCAGCACTATTACTCCCTTGTTTTATTTATATTTTTACAATGGAACAGATAAGCCAATGGTTTGGCTTTTTAGGCTTTGAATACTCGCAAATTGTATTGCTACTGGTGATTGCGCTAAGCGCGTTAGTGGGATTGGCGATACAGCATTGGTTACCCTTTGTGGTGTTGCTGAGCAGCGCATTGAGTTTGTATAGCAGCCATTATATTCCATGGTTGCTGCAAGGAGATTTTGATGCATCACGTGGACTTGGGTTGTTTCTTGGCATTGGCATTGTTGTCAGTTTTGCTGTGTTGCTGTGGTTCTTTTTACAGTGGCTTAATACACGTTATGGCCCTTTGGGAGTCGTGATTTTGTTCGGTATGCACATCGCTGGGAGCATGGTTGCCATGCTAGATATTGCTGCGGGTGCAGGGTTATTTACAATGCCTGCTGCGTTTACTGATCTGCGCTTTTTGTTGCAAGAGCAAAGTGTTGTTGGGCGCTTGGCCAAAGTCGTGTTGGGTTATGAAGCAACGCCGAGCCTGTTATCAGGTGCAGTGTACGCAACGACACTGTGTAGCTTGGTCGGCGTGTTCGCATGGCGAAGGAGATGTGTATGAGACGGGTAATGTGTTTGACGACGATGCTAATAAGCACCATAGCATGGGCTGATGGTATGGTTGTCGATAAAGTATACCATCCTTATGTCATGCCCTACGAAAAAGAGGTGGAATGGCGTTTGGTTTCGAGGCAAACCGATAACGGCAATATCCTCGCACAACGCTTTGGTGTGGGAGGGGCTATTACTGAAACACTGAGCCTTGAGCTTTACGGTGTTGGTGAGCGTGACGACAACGGCGATTTTGGCTTGTCTGCGTATGAGGCAGAGTTGCGTTGGCAGATCTCTGAGCAAGGGCGCTATTGGGCTGATTGGGGGGCGTTGTTCGAAGTTGAAAAGCAACACCAGTTAGATAGCTACGAAATTACCTCAGGTCTACTGTTCGAGAAAGAATTTACTAAAACGAGCCTTACTCTCAATGCGTTCGCAGTGTATGAATGGGGCAGTGACATCGAGAGCGAATGGGAAACTGAGTTTCGAGCGCAATACCGCTACCGATTGCGTAGTGCGTTTCAGCCCGCTATTGAGGTGTATGCAGGGGAGGATTTTTTGGGTGTTGGCCCTGGGTTTATTGGCTTGCACCGCTACGATGGTCAGCACCAACTCAAGTGGGAAGCTGGATTCATTAGTGAAGTAGGGCATGGCGGTAAAGATCATAGCTTCCGCTTAGCGTTAGAATTTGAATTTTAGAAGTGAAAACCCCAGAGGCCCTTTACCGTAGCTCACCTGTCACTGGTCGTAGGCTTGTATTTGAGCATAAGGGTCTGTGAGCTTATCAGTGTACCACTGACTTGCAGAGACCTTGTTAAACGCCTCTTGCAAGCGCGTCAGGATTGCAGGATCCGTATCTATATTGGCCGCGAGGTAACCATACACGCTGAGTTCTTCCACAGCCATAATAAAGCGCAGATCATTGTTAGCGACATTAAATTGCTTTGCCATTGAATGCATATAATTAGGGTCATCAATTACCACATCGACCTTACCTGATAGCAGTAACTGATATGACTGTTTAATGTCGGTTGTGTGAATCGTGGCAAAACCGTGTTCTTCTAAGTACAGCGCGCTGACGTCATCTCGTTGCACTGCGATGCGGTATCTGCGCGCATCATCAAGTGTGCTAATACTGACATCATCACGCGATGCTAACGTAACAAACCCGAGGCGAAATAGCCCTACCTTACCAATCCAATGAAACTGTTGCTCACGCTCTGGTGTTTTAGCCATGCTGTAAATGAGCGTGTTGGGCGTTTTATGCGCTAGGTGATAAGCGCGTGCCCAAGGAAATATAGAAAACTCCGCGTCAATACGCGCTTCGTTAATTATTTGTCTGACAATGTCAGTGCTGCTACCGCCGACGCTATCGTTGATGAGAATTTGATTAGGAGGGCTTACTTCAGTAACGATGTATACTTTTTCGTTTGCGTAACTAATGCTTGTCCAAAAACAGACAATGGTGCTTAACAAGAATGAAATGAGAATTTTGTTCACGTTTATTTTTAATTTTTTGGGTACTACTTTCTAATCATAGATAAGCTTGAGCAAAAATGCATCGTTTTGTTTTGCTCTAAAACGATAAAAGGGCCTTGCGGCCCTTTGGTGAAGTATCGTTCAAGTTAGCTATTGCCATAACCCCTTAAGGCAATAACCGAGGTCCGGTGGACCCTGTTTTGCAACCGTGGTTTCTCTTTGTTTCTAAGCAATAGAGAGGAAAAACCCAGCAATTGCTGCGCTCATGAGGTTGGCCATCGATCCTGCCAACACTGCTCTGAGCCCTAGACGCGCGATATCCTTTCGCCGGCTTGGTGCCATACCACCAATCCCGCCTAGTAAAATGGCTATCGATGATAAGTTAGCGAAACCACACAGTGCGAAAGTAACAATCGCTTGTGTGTGCGGGCTTAACTCATCACGATAATTCACAAAGTCTAAATAAGCGACAAACTCATTTACGACTAATTTCTGGCCGATAAAACTACCGGCTGTCATCGCTTCGCTCCAAGGTACACCGAGTACCCACGCTACTGGAGCAAACACATAACCTAGAATCTGTTGTAACGTTAGCTCTGGATGATCAAAAAATCCGCCAAACCAGCCTAACACGCCATTCAACAGGGCTATTAGGGCAACAAACGCAAGTAACATCGCACCGACATTCAGCGCTAACTGCATACCGCTTGATGCGCCCGACGCCGCGGCATCAATCACGTTAACAGGCTCTTCGTGGTCGCCATCAAGCTCGGCTAAATCTTCTTTTGGTGTCTCTGTCTCTGGCACGATCATTTTGGCCATGAGGAAACCACCAGGTGCTGCCATGAAGCTTGCAGCGATAAGGTACTGCAAATCAACACCGATTTTTACGTAACCAGCCATTACAGAGCCAGCTACCGTTGCCAAACCACCCACCATCACCGCGAACAGTTCTGACTTGGTCATGGTTGCGATAAACGGCTTTACAATTAACGGCGCTTCAGTTTGCCCAACAAAAATATTCGCCGTCGCTGATAGCGACTCAGGGCGTGATGTTTTGAGTAGTTTTTGTAAACCACCACCTAGGATTTTAATGATCCAGTTCATCACACCGAGGTAATACAATACGGCAACCAATGACGAGAAAAACACAATCACAGGGAGCACTTGGAATGCAAAAAGGAATCCAAGAGTCTTCTCTGAAGCTAAAGGCCCAAAGAGGAAACCAATACCATCAGAGGCATAATTGATCACCTGCGATACCGCACTCGACATGGCGGCGAGAATATTCTTACCAAATTCAAAAAACAGCACAAAGCCACCAATGATGACTTGCAGCAAAAATGCCACGCCCACTGTTCTTAGATTAATAGCCTTGCGATTAGTAGACGCTGCGAAGGCAATGGCCAGAAGTACCACCATGCCGACTAGGCTCATAAAAGTTGTCATGCCCGTTGTTCCCGTTATTCTTGTAATAGGTGTTTGATTTTACTTTTTATTATGTCAATTGCTACGCGGTTTTTACCACCACGAGTCACGACCAAATCGGCACTGTGTTTTGATGGCTCAATAAATTGATAGAACATCGGGCGCACAGTTTGCTTATATTGTTCGATAACCGATTGTAGACTACGACCGCGCTCTTCGATATCCCTTTGCATACGGCGCATTAAGCAGATATCAAGTGGCGTATCAATAAACACCTTAATATTAAATTCTTCTCTTAGCGCAGGGTCGCTCAGTAGCAAAATACCCTCAACAATGAGAATTTTTGCTGGCATCACCCGACGCGTTTCTTGACTACGTGTATGTTCACTGTAGTCGTAAACAGGCACATCCACTGGTGAACCTGCGCGTAATTGGCGCAAATGTTCAACCATTAACTCATGCTCGAAGGCATCAGGATGGTCATAATTTGTAGTTACGCGGTGCGCCATTGGTAAATGAGACTGATCCCTATAATAGGCGTCTTCTTCAACAATCGCGATGGCGCCCGGTTCGAGCTCGTTTACCAACTCTTTGTATATGGTTTGGCTAAACAAAGATTTGCCTGATGCCGAAGCACCGGCAATGGCGATAATAGTTTGTGTCACAGACAAGCACCCAGACTGATATTAGACAAGGAATTACTTTAGCAAATTCGCTGCGAATAATCTCAGTTGATGTCATCCTTTTAGCACCACAGAGCGCAGAAGTGACGCAAGTCCTCGCGTTATTCCGACAAATGTATCGGTTTTAGGGTGTTTTTATTAAGGACTTATGTCCGCTCGAAAAAACATCATTCTGACCACGCAATAAACTGCCTTTACCTATACTGTGTTTAGGACTTTTGTCCTGTTTACGACTACGGCAAGTAGTTAAAGTGGTCGCATTACATGAATTAAGTGAGGCAACTATGGCAAGAGCTGTGATTCTAATGGCTGATAGCTTAGGCGTTGGCGCTGCACCAGATGCTGAAAAATTCGGCGATGTTGGCGCAAATACGCTAGGCCACCTTCTTGATGCGTATGCACAAGAGCACGGTGCTGCTTTAGCCTTACCTAATTTATCTAAGCTAGGTTTGATTGATGCCTGTGAGGCGGCGTCGAGACGAACCTTGCAAGTAGCGAAGCGCCAATTGCCTGAGGCGGCATGGGGCTATGCGAAAGAATTATCGAGTGGCAAAGATACACCATCTGGCCACTGGGAAATGGCGGGCGTACCAGTGTTGTTTGACTGGGGATATTTTCCGCACACCACCCCCTGTTTCCCGCAGGCGTTTATTGACGAGTTTATTAAACGCACGGGTATTGAAGGCATTTTGGGTGATTGTCATGCATCAGGCACGACCATTATCGCCGAGCTTGGTGAAGAACATGTTAAAACGGGTAAGCCGATTTGTTATACCTCTGCTGATAGTGTGTTCCAAATCGCTGCGCACGAAGAGAGTTTTGGTCTCGAAAGGTTGTATGAAGTTTGTGAAATTGCACGCTCACTACTGGATGAATACAACATTGGGCGAGTCATTGCGCGCCCATTTTTAGGCAATGATGCGAGTGATTTTAAACGTACTGGTAATCGTCGCGATTACTCAGTGTTACCGCCAGCGCCAACGGTATTAGACAAACTTGCAGACGCTGGCGGTGAGGTGATCAGCATAGGGAAGATAGCGGACATTTATGCGCACCAGGGGATCACGCAAAAGTACAAAGCGCCAGGCTTAGAAAACTTATTGCTTAAAACTGAGCAGGTCATTGCTGATGCGCCAGACAACAGTTTAGTGTTCACCAATTTGGTTGACTTTGATGAGCTATATGGCCACCGTCGTAATGCGGTAGGTTATGCGAACGCGCTCAAAGAATTTGATGACTTTTTACCGCGTATTATCGCGCAGTTAAAAGATGGCGATGTACTTATCATTACTGCAGACCATGGCTGTGATCCAACTGCTGCAGGTTCAGATCACACCCGTGAGTATGTTCCAGTAATCGCATACACGCCGGGTTTAGGTAACGTCGCGTTAGGTGAACGTGAGAGTTTTGCAGACATTGGCCAAACATTGGCGCAATGGTTTGATTTAACAACATTAGAATACGGTAAAAGCTTTGCGTCGGCGCTCAAGCCAACACAAGCACAGTAAGAGGACAGCATATGAGTACGCCACACATTAGCGCACAAATGGGTGATTTCGCCGAAACAGTTTTGATGCCGGGCGATCCACTTCGCGCTCAGTATATCGCTGAACACTTTTTAGAAGATGCCAAGCAAGTGACTGGCGTACGCAATATGTTTGGCTTTACCGGTACATATAAAGGTAAGCCAGTCAGCATCATGGGCTCAGGCATGGGCATTCCGTCTATGTCTATCTATGCGCGTGAATTGATCTGTAGTTTTGGTGTGAAAAACATCATTCGCATTGGTACCTGTGGTGGCATTGCCCAAGACACCAAAATTCGTGATGTGATTTTTGCACAAGGTGCGAGCACCGATTCAAACGTGAACCGTGCCCGTGTTCGCGGTTGCGATTTCGCTGCGCTTGCAAACTTTGGCTTGCTTGAAAATGGCGTGCGTGCAGCGCGTGAACTGGGCATTGACGCTAAAGTAGGTAACGTGTTCACAACCGATACTTTCTATCAGGCCGATCCTACCTTCTATCAAGAGTTAGATAAGCTAGGTGTGATGGCTGTGGATATGGAAACCGCGGGTTTGTACGGTGTTGCAGCTGAATACGGTGCAAAGGCAATGGCTTTGTTTACGGTGAGCGATCACGTAATTACCGGTGAAGCAACCCCCGCAGAAGAGCGTCAAAGCACCTTCAACGAAATGGTAAAAATCGCCCTTGAGTCAATTTTATTAGCTTAATGTTCAGTAGCGCGTTTACGTGACTTTATTTTAAGTAACTGAAAATTAAGCAAAGAGTTCCTTGGTAATACGTAAAATTACGTTAACCTCAAAGCCCCCGCATCATGCGGGGCTTTTTTTTGCACATTGCGCCCTTTGCTCCATGAGTTGAACGATAAAGCTGTAGTCAAAAGCGGGAAAAGTGTGGGATATTAAGGTCCTTAGTTTGCAACACCCATGTCCCTTGGTAATAAGTGAAAAACATTAACTTCAAAGTCCTCGCTTTTTAGCAGAGCTTTTTTTGAAAATTTTGAATTTGTTGATTTATGTTAACATTAAGGTTACATTGTCCCTGTTTTGACTAATCAAGGATGATATTTTCGTGGGTGCACTCGTACATATTCTATTGGCTTCTTTGTTTTATATAGTTTCACTTTCAGTGCTAGCCAGTGATTATACTGTTGACGTTGGCGAAGATTCAGCTGTTGAGGTAGCAACTTCAGAATTATTTCCGCTGAGTGGATATGAGGTGGCGTACAAGCAGATAGTTTCTTACCCAAGCAATGGTACAGTTACATTATCAGCGTATCATTACAATCAATTACTCATATACAGGCCACATGACGACTTTTGTGGCACTGATAGTATAACAGCTTCATTTACTGTAGTGGACGATTCTGACACGATAGGTCCTGTAAATCCTCCTTACGACGAAGTATATTCAACTTCAAACTTTGAATCGCCAAGCTTCACCAATGATGGTTACTTCATTCTGGAGCCTGAAGACAAAATAATTACGTTCAATGTTAATTGTGTTAATGACCTTCCCTATATTTGGGGACTGCCTGATAGGTCAACTTTCAAAAATGGCATTGAAGATTTAACGACCAATGAAGATGTCAACAAGGTCGTTGGTTTTACCATCGGTGATGTGGAAACAGCAGCGACGAGCCTAACAGTCTCAGTGGTAAGCAGTTCGAATACAGCCTTGTTGCCAACAAGTCGTATTACCTTGGGTGGCAGTGGTGCATCACGAACA
>NZ_JBMMUF010000007.1:0-93527 GCF_049257235.1 Pseudoalteromonas maris | reverse complement strand
TTTACCATCGGTGATGTGGAAACAGCAGCGACGAGCCTAACAGTCTCAGTGGTAAGCAGTTCGAATACAGCCTTGTTGCCAACAAGTCGTATTACCTTGGGTGGCAGTGGTGCATCACGAACAGTGACATTGGCCCCAGCGAGCAATAAATTTGGTTATTCTGATGTAATTATTCGAGTAACCGATTCAGGTGGATTGTATAAAGAAGATACCTTTAGGTTAACAGTTGAAAGTGTTAATGATGCCCCTCAAATAGCTAATATTCCCGAACAAAATACTACAAAAAACAGGTCCATAGAGGTTCCCGTTACTCTCATCGACTCTGATTTAGATGATAAAGAGCTTTCGTTAACAATAAAAAATAGCTCCAACCCTCATCTAATCCCGGTAAATAATGTTTCTATGGCTGGAAGTGGGAATAAACGCATTCTTACACTAACACCTACGTTTAATTCAGAAGGGTCATCAGTGATATCAATTAGAGTTGAAGATGATGACGGTGCGTTTAGTGATGGAACTTTCGCAGTTAATGTGTACGGAGTAGAAGCTGACTCTGATTTTATCGCAGACGCGCCTACTGTGGATGCTATAAGTGTCCCTGCGCCAATTGATTCCTCGGCAAAAGTGGCAACTATTGTAGGTGAACCCAATGTAACCAATGATGGCGCAGCTCAATATACAATTCCTCTTGAATTTATTGATGGTAAAGCTGGTTTAAAGCCCAATTTGGAACTGACTTACTCAAGCTTTGGTGGTGAGGGGAATGCTGGTCTCGGTTGGGGAATCGGGCAGTCGAGTATTCACCGATGTGCCAGAGTGTTGGAACTCGATGGCGAGTATAAAGAAATAACCTTTACGACAGATGACCAGTTATGTCTTAACGGGCAAAGAATGAGATTAGTGGCTGGGAATAGTCTAGAAGCTGGATCTGAGTATAGATTGGATAAGGCCCCTAACATTCAAATTAAACAAGTTTCTCAAAGCGGTGTGAGTTACTTTGAAGTGAGAGATGGTAATGGCAAGTCGATGTTTTATGGGAAAAATGGCAATACTCAGGTTATTAATAATTATTATGATGCGGTGTCAAAGTGGTTATTGACCAATGAAGTAGATAACCATGACCAGTCAGTAGATTACCAGTATGAAGGGTCGCAGTTTGAAGAGCGAAGACTGAATAAAATTACTTACTCTGGGCATACGATTGAGATTATTTATGAAACCAAAGCACTAGGAAAAGAGCTATACAGGGCTGGGGACAAAGTAACTGATAATTACCGAATCAGTGACATAATACACAGAAATTATTTAGGTGAACTGATTGGTAGTTATCATCTAGGATACAAACAAAGCAGATTTAGTGGCCGTGATCTGCTTACTTCTATTGCCCGCTGTAACGGCAGTATTAACGATACATGTGTTATAGAAACTACCTTTGAATATAGTGATGACGTGAAGTCAGGCTTTGTTAGTACAGATTACGCAATTGACTTAGCCAGTTACACTTCAGTTTCTGGGCATAGCCCATGTAAGGATAATGATATTTCGGGTTCTGTTTGTGGTGTATACACTATGAAAATAGCTGATATTGATAGTGATGGCTCGCCTGAGTTATTGATTGCTACCCGTAAAGACTCTGTAGCTAAATTGTTGGTGTTTGAAACAAAAAGTGATGGGAAGCTTAGCTACAATTCGCAGTTGAGCAATTTAAATGCTGAAATAACGACATTAAGCCAAGCTGGAGATTATAAAAGAAAGTTCTTTCATTGGAATATTCGTGATGACAATGGAGATGGAATTTATAATATTGAATACGGGCCGAGCTCTACGACATTTTACTATGATTGGAATGGAGACGGTATAGATGAGCAATCGCCTAGAGCTTCTACAAACGTAATTGATATAGGTAATCATTATAGTTATAACACCTCAACCTATAGTGAATTAGAGACAAAGGCTTTTTATGGATTTTATAGAAAAAGTGCTCTGATCGATGCAAATGGAGATGGCTTAATTGATAGACTAATCCCTTACACTCAATTTCAGACGGTATTCGATTTCACAGATGGTCAGGAGAAAACTGAATATCTAAATGAATTTTGGCTGCTTGAAATTAATAAAAGTAGCCAAGGTATGTATAAAGGTGAGCTATTAGAGTATCCAGATTATAATGAACCAAATGCTGACTTGGATTCATCGGAGCCTGCACTGAAGGGAACGTTTGGAAATATTAAATGGATGCAATCGCCAGGGGATATAAATGGTGATGGATACCAAGACTACATGGGGCATAATTACCAAGGGTTTATTACGCATGTCAATGTAGGCTTAAACAATTTAACTTTTTCTAATGAGCGTAAGTATTATGGCTCTTTTATTGAGGGGCAGGATACACAGTTATCTGGTCTAGCCGATATCAATGGTGATGGTCGTGATGATGTAGTATTTGTAAACGGTCAAGATGTTTTCTGGCGCCAATCTTTTGCTGATTCAAACTCAGAGCCCTTGAAACTAACCTCATTGAACAACTGGGGCGCGTTTGAAGATAATTCAATTTATCAATGGCAAGACTTGGATGGTGATAACCAGCCTGAGTTAATTTATTATGATACAAAAAATCAAAAACTGCGCGTACGCTACGACAGTAATACTGATAACATAATTCAAGATAAACTCGTAAGAATAAATTCAGGACTTGGTCAAGAGTATGGGGTTTCGTATGCCCGTTTAACTGACAGTACTGTATATACGCCAGATACGAATGCTGCGGTACTGAACTGGGGGTTAGGGTCTAAAGTGCGTGATATTACGTCAACAATGGCGGTTGTTCAGGAGTTTACTCAGTCGACCACGCGAACGGAGTTGGGATCGTCACAGTACCTAAAGACAAACTATAAATATGAAGGGTTAAAATCGCAAGCGGGTGGCCGAGGAGTTATAGGTTTTAGAAAAATCACCGCATCAAAAGAAAATGGATTGTCTATTGAAAAGCACTTTGACCTAGCACCACCTTACAGTGGGGAGGAAGTCAAACGTGTAACTTCAATTAATGGCCACCCAAAACACCTGCGAGTAGTGAGTGAGTTTGAAAAATTTTCGGTAAATACATATCCAAATGGTCTTGTCCAGAGCGAGGTAGCGCTCCCTAAAACTATCCTTGAAAAGAACTATGTTTCAAACTCTTCAAACGGGGAAATAACCAACACAATGCTGGCTAGAGAGGTAACTACTTTATACCGTTATCAGCAGCACGCTAATGGCTATATGTTGAAGCAATCAGAGCAAGTGACTCAGAAAGATGTATTTTCAACTAGCGGGCAAACTCTAGTTCATACAGTAAATTATGAATACGAAGATGAAGATGAATATAACTGGTTTATAAGTCGTCCTACTAAGAATACAAGCACGGTTATTCGTGCAGGCGAAACCGTAACGACTACTACTGAATATCGATATTCTGATTTGCACGGTGAAATTGAGAAGGAAATTCGAGAGCCACATAGTCATAACCCTGCTCTTTATTTACAAAATTCCTATTACTATGACAGCTTCGGCAACCTAACTCATAAGCTAGCCTGTAGCATTCATTACAAGGATGACTGTGATAAAAACACGGCTTCACCCAACAATATTGAATCCGATTCATTAAAAGTGTTTCGCCGAACATATTACGTCTACGATTCGGCAGGTCGTCACTTACGGCATATTGAGAATGACAAATTTATCGAACAGTCTTTTGAAAACTATTCAAAGTTTGGATCTGCACAAGAATTAAAGTCTTATAGTGATGGGCAAAATATATCTGGCCAAGTGCAGTATCAAGCCTTTGATGCCTTCGGTGCTATGTATTTCAGTGGCTCAAATACGGGTGAGCAGACACTCATCACGAAATCAACCTGTTCGATGGGGGCATGTCCAGCAAATGCAACTTATTTTATTAGTATGGCCCATGCAGATAAGCCACATGAAATTACTTATTATGACACAGCTCAAAATGTAGTCAGACAAGGAGTTAAAACGCTGGATGGAACATGGAGCTTTAGCGACTTTATTTTTGATGCAAAAGGTAACGTATTAAAAGAATCCGCTCCTTATTTAGAAGGCGATTCACCACGGTGGAAAGAAAATTTCCACACGCCACTTAATGCGTTGTGGCGACAAACGACACCCGACGGGTTAACTACACAATATAGTTGGCTAAATAACATAGTAAGCCAGCATGTATCGGGTAGTTACAGTGATTCACATGGAGCTAGTGTTGAATTTGACCGTACTCGCAAAGAGTATAAAAATGGTTTTGGTGAAGTCACTAAAGTAGCTGACACCCAGCAAAACCTCACTTCATATACATACAATGCATTGGGTTTATTACATACAGTTACGGCAACAGGAAATGCTGTTTCCCAGCTCAAGTACGACATCTTAGGCCGTAAAATTGAACTAAATGACCCAGATAAAGGAATAATTGGCTTTGGTTACAATGCCTTAGGCGAAGCTGTTTTTCGCACCAGTGCTAATGTCACCAAAACACACTACCGTGATGTGGTGGGCAATACCATCAAAACGCTTGTTGACAATGGCACTGCTTCACTAGTCTATAATTTCGAGTTCAATAACACTCCTTTATTGCACTCAAGTTCTCATGGTGGTGCAACTCAAGTGTTCCACCATGATAGTTATGGCCGCGTGGAATCTGTAGATTTTAATTATGATAGTCATTCATGGCGTAAAACAGCTCACTATGATGCGGTAGGTCGTTTGTTTAGGGTTAATGATATCTCAGGTGGTGGTCGTGGCCTGCAATACCAATATCAAAATGGTCACTTGGATAGGATCTTTGAGGTTTCAACAGGACAAGCTTATTATCGCGCAACTGATATGGACGCATTTACAAATGTCACCAGTGGACAGATACAAAGTTTGATCCCCTTTTCTAAGGAGTTCAATAAACACACAGGGCATCTGAATAATTACACTGTCGCACATGGTTTAATCATGAGTGCCGACTTTGGGTATGACCAGTTAGGAAATTTACGTTATCGAGTAGGCCAACATGACGAACTAGGTACTGAGCTAACTGAAACATTTCAATATGATAGTTTGAACCGCCTTGAGTCTGTGCGTCTGAAAGATATCCAAACCTTATCATTAACTTATTATGATAATGGCAATATCAAAACGAAATCAGATGTTGAAAGTTCGCAGCAGTATCTATACGCAACAAAAGCTTCAAGTTGCGCGAATGCAACGGGGCCCCACGCGTTGGTCTCCGTAGGCAGTTTAAACTATTGCTATGATGAGCGGGGAAACCAAACAGCACGCTTTGCCTCAGGTGTTAAAACACGCTCAGTAACCTACTCAATATTCGATAAACCGTTGCGAATTTGGTCCGCAAATGGTGAGTCTGAATTTAGCTATGATGCCAATGAGCAAAAGTACAAGCGTGTAGATATCGAAAAAGGTCAAGAGGTTACGACCTACTATGTTGATGGGCATGAGGTGATCTTTAAAAATGGCAACAAAACAACCAAGCGTTACATTGAGGATATTGCGATACACACAATTGAACATACTACAGGTGAAGAAAAGCTTCATTTACTATTCAAAGACCATTTAGGCTCGGCAAGTGTTATATCAGATGAAAGAGGAAATATTGTTGAAAGAGCAAGCTTTGATGCATTTGGTAAGCGACGAGATGAAAAAGCATGGCAAGCCTTAGCTAACCCCTACCAAACGTTAAGCAATCTCAATGCACTGAGGAGCATAACTCAGCAAGGCTATACGGGACACCAGCAAGTTGACCATGCAGATGTAGTACATATGGGCGGGAGAATATACGACCCCAATATGGGCCGCTTTATGCAGGCTGACCCTATAGTTCAGAATCCTAAAGATGCGCAAAGCTTAAATCGCTATTCTTATGTTTATAACAACCCGCTAAGTTATACGGACCCGACAGGCTATAACTGTGCGCCTGCAAACGGAGGGATGATGACTGCGACCGTGTGGGATTGTTCGGGAGGTGGACCATCTGGCGACAATGAATCAGAGAGCCAAAATGATCAGTCAAAGCCTCAGGGCAAAACATCTACAGAAGACTTAAATAATGAGAACGAGTCTTCAAAGATGGCTAATTCTGCTGACGAGAGTGGTGGGGAGAGTATTAAATCGCAAATTCATAATGACTTAATCAAAGAAGGAAGGAAGCTAGGAGTAAACTTCTCTGGTGAACCTGGTGTACCAGCTCAATATGGTAAGACAGAGAAACTTGATGGAAATATAAAAGAAAGAATCGAGATTGTTTGTGATAACTCATGTCAAATGGAGGCTAATGACATTGGGAAAGGGCATGATCTAGCAAATGCGGATTTGGGATATACATTATTAAGAATGAAATACCAGGACACCCAAAGGCAAACATTAAACATTTTGGCTGTTGAAGCTATGGCTGTTGGAGGGGGCGTGATATTGGCTGAAGCGGCGGCAATTAGCACAGTTACTTGGATTAGTTCGACTGCGTATCAAAAAGCAGCAATGGCTGAGCTCGCTGGCGAACTAGCTTCGGTATTGAATGGGACTAGGCTGCAAGGCCTAGCTGTAACAGCAAGAGATCTACAGGCTGCTGCAGGTTATATTATGCAACTGAGTAGATTCACAAAAGGACGCCCTGTGAAAGGAATTCAACCCGGAAAACCAATAATAAGAATTAAAAACAACCATCAAAAACCTAAATTTAAAGCCGAGGAATATTAATGAGTGGTATTGATTGTTACTATAATAAGAAATCTATTTTTTTAACTTTTTTGGTTATTTTCTCACTTACAACTCTTGAATTTATAGCTTGTTTTAATAGTAATTACTTTTTTGATTTTTTATCTTTGTTTTTGTTTGTTAAGTTCTCACTAATATTAATTTTTACGTCTATTAACAACAGAAAGAAATTATCCTTTTCGGAGGAGGAAAATCCCGATAATTACCAGTTAACATTTGATTTGATGATCATATACACTGTCTCTTGGGTTTTTCTTATTGATTTATTTTTCATCTCTGATGGATTTATGAAGTTTACGGCTTTTCTAGTTGTGGTCTCTATTCTCCCCTTTTTTAATTTGTTCATGAAAACGGGTGAACTTGACTTGTCTTATTCCTCTACTAAAGTTTTAATGCTTTTCATGATGTTAACTATCTTTGCTCTTATATCTCTGTCACTGTATATTTTTTACAGCAGTACGGTGTGGTGGGGTTTTAAACTCCCCGGTGATTTATTCCTAGGCTAAATGAAAAAATTGAACTAAACAAGAAACTAAACAAGACACCCACTCTAAAAAACAAAAAAAAGAGTTCATGACTTTTTGCTTGGACTTGCTGGTAAAAACGCGTGTTTCTGTACTTAGTGTGATTAAAGCAAGCTGATAATTCACCTGAAATATCTGTTTTACAAATCTCAGGTATAAGCGGGTCAAAGAGGGTGAGCTCTTTATCAAATCTGCTGTGTTCTGCGAGTTAAGAAAACAAAGCTAGGCTGTTACTAAGGCTACTTCTTCGCTGGCGATGCATATGGTTGGTGTAGGTGGTGATTGCTGACTCTTTACCAACGACATTTTTAAATACCTTAGTCAAAGTGGTGGTTAGTTTAAGCCAGTTATCAGGGCTGATATTAAATGTTAAGGTGGGTGTCTCGATAAATGTCCACGCAGAATGTTGGACAAAATGGATGCTTCGGGAGTTACAAGATAATGCTGTTTTCCCTTCAGAGTAAATTAAAAAACCACTTATATATAGGACTATTCTTTATAACAGGTCTCACCCTAATTGAAAGCTTTCATAGAGGCCTGTTCGTTCTGTTAGCAATAATTTTGGCTAGACCAATATCTGGGCGCTTTAAGGGAAAGGAAACATATTTAGATAATGTTGAATTGGTAGAATATAGTTCTAGTTACATATATGCATTTTACAGAATGTTGCTATGTTTTTTGTATTTTTATATAGGGTTTAAAGACAACTTTGTTATCAGTTTAGACACAGCCTTTGCATATTTATGGTTTTGGGGCTACGCCTTGCTTTGGTACGCCTCGTGTTTTGTTCCAGCTGAAAAGTCCATGGAGACTTCAGTTCAAAATAGAGCGGTTGTAGCAATGTTGGGGATAATAATAATTTTAATCATCTCGCTTTTTTGGATTGTACGAAGCTACATGGAGTTATCTCTATTTAGCCCAATGATCACTGAGCCTCTTTTCAATATACTGTAGAAACTAAACAAGACACCCACTCTAAAAAACAAAAAAAGAGTTCATGACTTTTTGCTTTGGCTTGCTGGAAAAAACGCGCGTTTCTGTACTTAGTGTGATTAAAGCGAACTAATAATTCACCTGAAATATCTGTTGTACAAATCTCAGGTATAAGCGGGTCAAAGAGGGTGAGCTCTTTATCAAATCAGCTGTGTTCTGCGAGTTAAGCAAATAAGGCTTTGCTGTTACTAAGGCAACTTCGTCGCTGTCGATGCATATGGTTGGCGTAGGTGGTGATTGCAGACTCTTTACCAACGACATTTTTAAATACCTTAGTCAAAGTGGTGGTTAGTTTAAGCCAGTTATCAGGGCTGATATCGAGGCGCTCCAATATGGGGCTTGCAGCATTGGGTATTGCCCCGCGTTTATCTTCTCGTATGCAGCGGCCAGTCCAATCAAGAAGCTCAAGGTAAGTACTGAGCTCAAATGGCAGTCCTTTGGGCATATGTTTGCGCGGGTTGCCTGCAAAGCGAAGAAGGCTTTTTGGTTGTTTTGTTTCTTTGGCTGCCTCAATACGCACTTTGGCACTTGTAAATTCAGATTTTTCAGGTAAGTCAGCCATTTTTGCACGAATGGGATTTAAATCCACATAGGCTAAGCATGCGGCGAGCGCAGCTTCATCAAGCAGGGCTTGGGATTTAAAGCGACCTTCCCAGAAATGGCCAGTGCAGTTATCTTCTTTATTGGCTTGTCGGGCAATATCCTCGTTGAGCACCCGCATAAACCAACTGATATTGGTTAAGCGCTCGCGATACACAGCGATGCGTGTTTGCACAACCGATAATTCTGCTTTACTGAGCGATTCACCCATTAAAAAGCGTTGGCACAACAATGAACTTTTAAAGAGCTTATGCCAACGTAGCAACACCGCTTTGTCACTTAAACGCAGTGCCTTTTTGCTATCAACGAATAATACAAGATGGGTGTGATTGCTCATCACGGCATACGCACAGACATCAATAAAGAAAATGTGCCCGAGAGCGAGTAATTTCGCTTCAACCCACCCGCGGCGATGTTCATAAGAGCGTCCAGTCAATGCATCGTATCCGCACAAGAATGCACGACGTACACAGCGAGATATGCAGTGATAGTAGGGGGTATCAGATAGGCTGATTTGATTCTTACGCGGTGTTGCCATGCTCTTCTCCTCCATGAGTTGAATAATAAAAGTGTAGTCAAAAGCGGGAAAAGTGTGAAATATTAAGGTGGGTGTCTCGATTAATTTTTTTATCTCGATTAATTTTTTTAGAGGGGGTGTCTCGATTAATTCTCTTTCACAGGAATGTCTCGTTGCCATTAGAGGCATCGTTTGAGTTATTATGAAAGTTATCGTTTTAATGATATACAACAGATGAATTAATTGCCTTCTGATAGTAACTAAAGAGCACAAATGAATTTAATAAAAACAAAGTTTTACATCATTCACATTATTGTCCTGCTCATAACATTGGCGTGTTTGTTGATGAATGGGCCAATGCGTGGCGGTTTACCCATTGATACCACGGTGCATGAGCGTATGAGTTTCATTGCCTCTAACACAGGGCTATGGACTGGGGCGTGGGTGGTGTGGATGTTTTGCGCGCTTGGCTTGTTGGTGTTTTGCACAATTTTAAGTGATGAATTGAGCGCGGATTATCTCAAAACGATCGGGCTGTTTTTGGTGGCTTTAGGTGTTGCTCCGGATCTCACTGCCGAAGTTATTTACGCCTTCGTACTGCCTAAAATAATTTATCTGCAACTGGGAGCTGATACGTATTTGTTGTTTGAACATATCGCTGCGCATCTCACTGGTTATCTGGGTAATGGTTTGTACAACCTTGGGGGAATGCTACTCACAGTACTGGCCTTTAAACAGCAGGTGTTTAAACTCTGGGTGTTTTTATGGGGAATGCTTGCTTGGAGTTTAGGACTGGCTCTTAGTGCTTCAATCGCCTTGGATGCACTGAAATTTGCAGAGATGTTTACTGCGGCGAGTATGGTACTTAGTACCTTGTGGATGTTGATTTTTGCTTATCAGGTGTTGAAGCCAAAGTGGATTACACATTACTGAAAGTTGCGCACATAGGTGCGTTAATATTGTGGTTAGGGCCTGCGTTGGGGGCGTGGATTGCTTACAAGACTATCGATAAAGAGCCTGTAAGCAGTGTAACACAGCGCCTGAATGCAGTTTTCTATGCCATGGTTACGTTAGAGCACTTGGCTTTTGCGGTACTAATTACCAGCGGTTTAGCGATGGCTATGTTAGGTAATTGGTTTGATACTCAATGGTTAACACAAAAGCTGTGGTTAGTGCTTGTCATTATTATTCCTCTTGAAATCGTCGATGTTGTCTTGGGTAATTGGTTAGCGGCTAAGGCTGCAAAAAAGCAATATCAAGGTTTGCCATTGAACTCTTCTGAGCAATCAATACTTCTAATTTACCATGGCCCGTTCACTAAATTGGCTATCGCGTTAATTCCTCTTTCCGTCTTACTGGTTATGTATCTAGCAGTCAGTAAGCAGGCATTATATTAAATCGCTATTTACCCTGACTTCGTCGTATCTTGATGAGTAAATCATTGATGTGAAATCAACGATTCTGAACCCTTTGATTGCGCCGGTAATGTGCTCTTCGGTGCAAGGTTTATTCATTTTGAGATCTCTATTGTCTCCAGTTTATTGTGAACCACATCAATGTCATGGTGTTAATTTTGAGGGAAAGGCCAAAGTCAATCGGAGTAAAACTAGCTTTGTTTTATGTATGAGGGGTACAGCCACGCATTATCTATACTAACGACTCTTTTCTTCGTTTTTGGGGTTGAGCCGTGATCAAATATCTACTGTTCTTTTTCGTCACTTTTATTGGCTTCAACGCTCATGGGGCAAAAATTCATGTCAAAGTTGGCGCAGGCTTACGCCCTCCTTTTATGCTTCAGGAAGGAAAGGGGATGGGGCCTGAAATCATTAATGCATTCAACTTGGTGCAAGATGAATTTCACTTTGAGTTAGTCTCTGTTCCCATTGCACGCAGGGTGATGTCTCTCAGTGAAGGGTGGGTCGATATTGTGATGTGGGATAATTTGGAATGGGGCTGGGGCGATGATATGCATTTACTGGCATCAAACCCGTTGTTGCAATCGCAAGATTCTTTTATTTCTCACATTTCTGCACGCAAAGATCAGCGTTTCTTTGACAGTTTTCATGACAAGGTTATTTGCGGAGTTAATGGATATCACTATCGATTTCTTAACTACCAAACAGACTACAAGACAATCAAAGAGATGTTCGATATTGTGTTGGTGCGTACTGAAGAGGAATCAATCAAGATGGCACTCAACAAACGGTGCGATATCAGTGTTGCAAGTGCCTCTGCTCTGGATTGGTTTTTTGTTCAACATCCTGAGGAACGGGCTAATATATTGATTTCAGATAAGTTTGATACTCAATATACACGGAGCTTTCTTGTTCCTGAGTATTCACCTATCTCAGTACAAGAGATAAATAATATTTTAAATAAAGCCAATGCGCTGGGCCTGCTGGCCCCCATATACAAGCAATATGGCCAAAGATTTTAGTCTTTAGCGCACCAATTCTGTTAACCGATGTGATTTGCGGTGCAATGTGCCTGTGCCAATTAAATGAAGCATATTACAACAGCTGTGCTCCCCTGTTTATTGATACGTTTTATAACGTCACTCGTATAGAAGGTTTTGAACCTTGTGGAATACCGTGATGAAGGGCATTTTCCTATTCTTATTTGTATTATTTTTATCTGGTTGCTCAGTGTTTGGTGTTAATGGCGTAGAGTCAGCGCCTTACACCGTGCTCGATACCGACGAGCAAGCGAACATCGAAGTGCGGAGCTATCAATCTATGGTGCTGGTGTCTGCTAGCATGGATAACAATGCGTTTCGTCGGCTGTTTAGATATATTTCAGGGGAGAACAAAGGGCAAAAAGAAATAGCAATGACGGCGCCTGTTTTTATGAATGATGACAGGCAAGGCATGAAGATAGCGATGACAGCACCCGTATTTATGACGCAAAATACCCAAGGTGCCTTCATGTCTTTTGTGATGCCAAGTGAATTTACGCTCGAGACGACACCTGAACCGTTAGACCCGAATTTGGTCGTGTCACAAGTGATTGATTATACCGCTGCGGCCATACAGTTTAGCGGTACCATGAGCCAGCGTAATGTACTCAAACATACTGAACTACTGAAATCTTGGCTCATTGAAAATGACTACGTTGCGCTTGGCTACCCAGTAAAGGCGGGATATAACGGGCCTTGGACTATACCAAAGATGCGCCGTAATGAAATATTATTTGCGGTATCTAAAAACCAATAGTGTTGGCTTTGGCGCTATATCTCGCCTCTTGGGTCAGGTGCGTTGCCCGCGCTGAGTAACTCAATGCTGTCAATCATAAAGGGCGTGCCCCATTGTTGAATAGTCATTGCATCGTGCTTTATTCGCCCCTGTAGTTTTACCTTGGCCCCATGTTGGCAGTAATGCTTGGGTAAGTTTAGGGGAAGAAAGTGCTGATTTTGGTCAGTAACCAAGCCAAAGAACCCACCTTCAAGCGCGATATAGTGCACCTGTGCAACGAACCACTGTTGTTGGCTATTTGATTGTTCATTTTTAGGGGGTACGCTCATAGTTTACGTCCTCATTCCATGGCTCTTATTTATACATATATTGCTTAACAACTATGTGCTGTTTTAGTGCTGCGTGTGAAGTTTTAACAAAAAGATCATAAAAATAAAATTATATTCCTTTGTTTTTGCAACCTTATCTTTTCATTGGTGTTCTAGCGTTATAGAGGACGCAAAATAAAAGGACTGATTATGAAACGAACTCTACGGGAATTAGTAAGCGCAGATATGGATATGACATCAATGTTGGATGTAGTGTTTATACTGCTCATCTTCTTTGTGGTGACAACCACTTTTTCGCGCTCCTATAGCCTTAATATTGAGCGCCCCAGCGCACAAGTCTCGAGTGTAAGTGAGGCTAGAAATTTGCAAATACGTATAGATGAACAAAATAGAGTTTGGGTGCAAGGAAGAGTGATCGCTACGTCACAGTTGGCGGTCAACATTGCAAAAGAGGCAGCGATAATGCCTTTTAAATTGGTGCAGCTGCAGGCGCACGAGGGCAGTACTCACAAAACATTGGTAAGAGTACTCAATGATATCAAAGCGATGGGACATTGGCCTGTGATATTAGCCAATTAAAACTGTGTTTGGTAAAAAAACCAAGGAACTCATCAGTGTGATGAGTTCCTTTTCTTTGTGCCGTATCTAGATGTTATTCGACACGAGTCACAGTGATCATGGTGACAGGATTATCAAATTTGTGCTCAGCATGAAGTACTGAGTTTGTAAGTCCATCATCTATACTCACTACGCCAGGGTGCATGGCGACAAAGTCAACATCATCACGCGCAGCATTAAACCCTTCACCAGAATCAGCAGGCCCAGGAATAGAGCCTTGCGCTTCAGAATTTGCCTCTGTGCCCGCATCATATACATGCGTATAAGCAGTCATACTTGCACCGACTTCTAATGTGCTAAGATCCCAGCCATTAACACCAGTAAACGCGTCATTAGTGTTAACTAACATGGTGGCGACGGTTAATTTGGCGTCATTTACATCATTGATAGTGACCGCGATTGTTTCTGAACCGCCAGCACCAATAGGTGCACTGCCAGATGCTTGCGCAAGTACATTCGCGCTTTCAAGTAGTGCTGAGTTGTCACCACCTTCCGCCATTTCTTCCAATGCTTGTGATGCACTTTCACCCACCGTCCAAAATGTGCCTTCTTGATGTAAAGCAACGGCAACAGGGCTCAGTGGTTGCGCATTCGTTAAGTTCGTTACTGTCACTTCATAGCTATATGGAACTGGCGCCACTACCACAGGTGGTTCAACAAC
This sequence comes from Pseudoalteromonas maris, assembly GCF_049257235.1. NCBI lineage: Bacteria > Pseudomonadati > Pseudomonadota > Gammaproteobacteria > Alteromonadales > Pseudoalteromonadaceae > Pseudoalteromonas > Pseudoalteromonas maris. The sequence goes on along the minus strand of NZ_JBMMUF010000007.1, from coordinate 79,326 downwards.
GATTTCGTCGTCTTCGTCATCAGAGTGGCATGCACTGAGCGTAGTCAGTACCACTATGGCACCTATGGCGCGCAAAGACATATATGATTTTTTAGCAGTCATGTTACGCCCTCCTACTGTACAGTAACAGTCAGTTTGGCTACCGGGTTCAACCAACGATGTACGGTATTGTTAAGGTCGCTTTTGCCACCTGTGCTGTCGTCGTCACCGATGCTGCCAGGGTGAATGTGTACAGTCATGTTATTTTGGCTCATCGCCACACCGCTACCGCCTGTGCCAATAACTGACTCAAGTGGAGGCGGTACTGGCATACCTGAGGTGCCCGGTGCGCCACCGCCACGAATTTCGTCGTTTGCTTCGGTGCCTGCGTCATAGGCTTTTAGGTATACATGATAGGTGCCTGGTTCGCTTGGAATAGTCCAGCTGTCGAGGCCTACAAAGCCATCATTACTTGGTAAAATCATACCAACAACAGATAACTGGGTGTTACCGTGAGTTGTGCTCAGCATAGCGGATGTTGCTTGCGCTGGTGCAAGTAAGCCTCCAGCCGGATTAGCAACAGAATTTGCACCTGCGCCATCTACAACAGTCATAAGCCCATCTAATGAACCGCCTTCTGCCATGGCTTGTAATTCCATTGACGCAGGTTGCGCAAGTTCGAAAAGGTGTGCATCAGATGAATGTGCAGTAATAAGAAGCGGCGTGAAGTAAACGCCCTGTGTTAGGTTTTGAATACTAATTTCTAGCTCTGCTGCGTAAGCGTTTTGGGCGCACGCCATCATAACGCCAGCGATTGTTAATTTAGGCAACGATTTCATGTCGAATCCTCGTGTTGTTAAAGCATGCATCATGCAATGTTCCATCGCCTTCTTCGGGCAATGTTAAAAATGGATTGTTATGAATGAGAATCGGCCGTTTTAGTCACTCAGCAAAGAAGACCTGTGTGTACCCTTAATGATTTCATAAAAAAATAATTAATTTTTAACTTTGTGATTTTTATGCACTTATACCACTAATTTTTTGTTCCTAGGTTTTATCGATAGAGTGAAAAGTATGCCTTCGATGATCTGAGTTGGTACCAATAGCCGTGTTGATTGCCTATTAACCGCAGTGCTACTTTTTACTTATTTTTAAAAATAAATAAGTCGTTGAAATATCAGTTAAGTATTTGTTCAGAGACCAAGACGTATTGTGCCATCTCACTCCTGTTAAAGTTCCGTCAGAAGCTTTATTGTTGTTAAGCAGGTTAGCCAGTTACTTTTGTAGCTGGCTTTTTTTTGCCTGTAGGAATACAAGCTGGCATCATAGGGCCAGCTATTTCAGATCATAAGGGTTTCAGCATGCACAAGTGGGTAAATTATCTACTCTTTGGCCTTCTTATTTGTGTTTTTTCCGCACACGCAAATACCACAACAGAACAAACGCAAACGACTACCTTGGCGCCACAACAAGCGAAAGGGTTGAGTGAGCAACAACAAGCGCAAGTGCAACAAGTCGTGTCAGAGCTAGATGAACCAATGTATCGTCCGCTTATTGAGCGATACATTCTCGATGAGCTGCAAGCTGTGCGTAAAGACCAGCAGGCTTTACGAGCTGAGTATGCAGAGAAGATAGCGCATGCACAACTCGATACCGCGGACCGTGCAATAGGTTACACCACCAACACCATGAACAATGTGTTCATCATCATTACAGCGACCGCTTCAATTCTTGTACTGGTTGGGTGGAACTCATTACGTGATGTTAAAAACAAGGTTGAAGACATAGTAAATACGCGTGTTAAAGCGATCACCGAGGAATATGAGTCACGCCTTGGTGGGCTGGAATCACAACTACGAGAGCGCTCAGAAGAAATTCTTAACAACCAAAAGAAAATCACTATCACCAACGAAATTCATTCATTGTGGATGCGCGCTAATTTGGAAAGTGACTTCAATACCAAGGTAGAAATTTACGATGAGATCCTCAAGCGTAAACCAGAAGATGTTGAAGCCATAGCCTACAAAGCCGACGCCTTGCTAGAGCTAGGTGATACGCAAGAGGCGATTGTATTGTGTAATCAAGCATTGGATATCGACTCTGACTACGGCTATGCCTATTGGCAACGTGCTTGCGCTTATGCCATGAAACACCAACATATTGATGCACTTGCAGACATCCGTATGGCATTAGACTATTCGCCAAGTTTACGTAATGAATTGTTGCATGAAAGTGCATTCGCCAGCTTGCATGCGAACGATAGCTTCAATGAAATCGTAAATGGTTAAAACAATGATGAACATGGTCGGCTATCGCCGACCATTCTTTTGAGCAAAATTAGTGGGTGGTGGATTTAAAGAATAAAACACTATTTATTCGGCCATCAGTAACTTCATAACTTACTACCACTTTTGAGCGCTTATCGATGAAATCAGGTTTCACCGAACAACTTTCAGACAGTTCGTGATCGATAATAAAATTGCCATGAACAATGCGCTTTATGGGTGTGCTCTTTAGACAGTGTAATTTCTTAAACATCACGCCATAGCGGGCAATGAGCTGCTCTTTGCCTGTGAACATCAATTTATCTGGATACACGTAAAAGCGAACTTGTTCGTCAAAATATGTGATGAAGCTTGCAATATCCTGATCATTGTAGGCCTGCGTCATTTCATCCACTATGACAATGGCTTGTTGTTGTTCTTTTGAGTATTGACTCGCTACTTCTTTATGAAAATGATTATCGCTAGCAGGGGGCTCTGCTTTGGGCTCTGGAGGGGGCGTGGGGGTTGCGAAAACAGACCCAGACCACACGCTTGCCAGTATTGCAAAGGTGGATAGTTTCATAGTGTTACCTTTTACCAATATTGCTCAACTGTGATCTGTCCGGGGCTGCGTCGGCGATTACGGCTGTAGCCTAAGTCGCTTAAGCATTGGCTTGTTTCTTTAACCATATCGGGATTGCCGCAAATCATAAATTGTGCGTTATCTACAGTGGCTTCTAGCTGAACATGGGAAAATAACGTGCCGCTGTGTATGAGCTCGGGAATACGTTGTTGCAAGGGAGTGACATTATCTTCACGGGTCACGATAGGCACGTATTTTAACTGAGGGTGTTGTTGCATTAATAAGTGGATAAGTGGCTGGTAACTGAGATCTGATTGTGTTCGCACACAATGAACGAGCACAATGTCTTGATACTTTTGCCACACTTCTTGTTCTTGCAGCATTGATAAAAATGGGCCAATTGCGGTGCCAGTGCTTAACATCCACATTTGTTGTGCACTGGGTACTTCATCGAGTGTGAAAAACCCCGTTGCTTGCTCGGCGATGGAAACCGTGTCGCCTTTTTGGAGTTTTGCGAGTGCCCCGCAGAGGGTGCCACCATCGACTTTAATCAAATAAAACTCGAGTTTACTCGATTGCGGCGAGTTCACAAATGAATAAGCCCGAGCCACTCGTTTACCATCGATTTCCATGGCTAACTTTGTATACTGACCTGCTTTGAATGGGGCGATATCCGCTTTTATCACTAAGCTGAATAGTTTATCGTTCCACCAATGAATGTCCTGAACTTTTGCCTCTAGCCAATTCGCCATTCGGGCTCCATATGATCATAAGATCGTTAATCCTCAATAACTTAAATCTGGCAATAGAGGCGATTAATGTCAATGTGATATCACAAGAGATTTATAAAAGACTGTTAAAATGAAGCGGCTTGTTCTACCACAATACCATGTCGAGCACCAAGACGAGCATGGTCTTTGTCATAGCCACCGCCTATAACAGTGGCAACGGGAGTGTTATGTTGTTGGCAGCGTTTGAGTACAAGGTGATCGCGCCTTTCAATGCCTTGCCAACTGATGTCTAACTTGCCTAACCCATCTTCATGCCAAACGTCGACTCCGGCATCGTAAAGCACCAAATCTGGGTTAAGAGTGTTCAGCAGGTGGCACAAGGTTTCGTCCACAATCCCTAAATACTCATCATCGCTCATGTTATTACGTAAACCTATGTCCAAATCACTGGTGCTCTTTCTGAAGGGGAAGTTCTTCTCACAATGAATGGAGCAGGTAAACGCATAGGGTTGATGTTGAAGTAGGGCTGCCGTGCCGTCGCCTTGGTGGACGTCTAAATCGAAAATCAACACATTAGTGACTTCATTTGAATGAATCAAAGTCTGTGCAGTAAAGGCTAAATCATTGACCATGCAATAGCCTGAGCCGAAATCATAATGAGCATGGTGTGTGCCGCCGGCAAGATGACAAGCGATACCGTGCTTAAGCGCCAAGCGCGCCGTTTTTAACGTGCCCAGTGGTGCGGTAAAGGTGCGAGCCATAAGGTTTTTTGACCAAGGCAAACCTATGCGTCGCATCGCTTTAGCATCGAGGCGGTTATGCCATAAATCATGTACATAGTTATCGCAATGGATAAAGGCCAAATCGTCAGGAAACCCAAGCTCTGGTTGATATAGGTTATCGCCAATCAGCCCAAGGCCTTTGATATGGTGGTACAAGCGCGCAAACTTACTCATGACAAAACGATGATTGGGGTCGAAGCTAAATGAGTAATTGGGGTGATACACTAAGGGTAAATGTGGATTAAGCGCCATAATAAACTATGAAAACCTGTTTCCTTTAGCCTATCGGCCAGAGCTTAAGCCTGCAAGCATTCGAATAGCAATAAGCGTTTGCGTATGTTGATTACGTTAAATTTATAACTCACTCATGACACAATTGCGGTTGTTATTCTTACCTTTGTATAGACAGGTGTCGGCTTGTTTAAATAAGGGAGTGATTTCAGTGGCCGTTTGCTCTGTACAGGCAACGCCTAAAGTCGCGGTTACCGTGAGTGTGTGTTGTTTATGGACAATGGTGGTACTGGCAATTTTCTGTCGTACTTTTTCGGCGATTTGTGCGGCCATATGCAAAGCGGTGTTTGGCAAAATGATGGCAAACTCTTCACCGCCTATCCGTGCGACTAAATCGTAATTCCTCATTACAGATCGCACTGCATGGGCAATCGCTTTTAGCACCGCATCACCGCAATCATGTCCGTAATTGTCATTAATGTGTTTAAATAAATCTAAATCGAAAATGACCAGTGATAGGGGTTTTCTTTCCCTTTTACTTTGGTCTAGCTTCAGTGTCAGTTGTTCGAAAAAGTAACGTCTGTTGTAAAGTCCGGTTAATGGATCTGTGGTGGACTCTTCTTTAAGTTTGAGCTCTAGCATTTTGCGGTCAGTAATATCAATCATCATGCCAGTCCAGACGATAGCATCATCACTTTGGCGCTGAGGAATCGCTTGTGCCAAGACCCATGTGTCACCTGTACTGAGCTTTAGTCTGAATTCGCATTTAAAATCATCAAGGTGATTGGCGGAATTGATAATGGCATCGAGAATGGCTTCTCGATTTTCATGGGCAATTTTAGCCAACATCAACGATGGATTTTGCATCGTTTGCTCTGGTGTGAGCTCAAAAATACGTTTTATGCCGTCACTTAGATACAACAGGCTCCATGACTGATTCTCATTGAGCACAAATTGAAAAAGCATCCCCGGGATTATTTGCGCGACAGCGTCCATGCGCATACTCAAACTCATACTCTGTTTGCTGTCGAACAATGAGCCGATCACGAACTCCTTGTGTTTCGATGAGTCAGGTGTTTTTAGCCTACGAATATATTCATTGAGCCAGACATAATGGCCCATTTTATGGCGAAATCGATAGCTATACTGGCATACGCCTTGGGCGTCATTTTCACGCCAATGATTGAATTCAGCTATCACTATTTCTTTATCTTGCTCATGCAGATGATCAAGCCACCACTTAGGTTGTGAATTGATTTCATTCGGGCAATAACCCGTAATTTTTTCGATGTCTGTGGAGATGTAAGTAAAGCCACTTGGGAACGTCATAGGGCGTTTAAAAACAACCGATGGCAGGCTGTTAATAACCGACGTTAGCTCATCGATGGTTTCCATTCGTTGGGTAATATCTATCTGTGTCCCGCAAATCCACTTCGGCTGTTTATCTTCGGTAAAGGAGACTACTTTGCCACATTGGCGTACCCATACCCACTGACCATCTTTGTGTTTGACTCTGACATCGCATTCATAAATATCCGACTTGCTGGTGAGCAAAGCTTTGAACGCAGCTTTAGAGCGCTCGAAATCGTCTGGATGTATGACCTCTCGCCATTGTGAAAAAGAAACCGGTGACAGTTCGTCAAGTGTATAACCAAGCATTTTAGCCCAGCACTCGTTAATGATTGCTTCGCCACTTTGATAATCCCATTCCCAAGTACCAAGGTGAGTACACTGAATGATTTTTAAAAGGCGGTCGTTATCAGCAAGCTCAGGGTAATCAGCTTCAAGAGGTTTAAGCGCTAACATGACACTAACTAGTTCGCCGCTGCAGCAATTGATATCGCCTTGATATTCATGGCTGCCTAATTTTATCGCTACTGAGTATGTGTTATGAGGCTGGAGGTTGGAAAATAGTAAGTGGTGATTGTTATGTCTTATGTCTAATTCATTAAAATGGCAACCGAGGTAAGGGTCAAAATGTTTCGGGAAGGTGGCGCTACAGACACCCAAATGATCAAAAAGCAATAGCATCGTATGTGTACTCAAGCTCGTCACCACTGAAAAGCATAGTTTGGTAATGTGTGCGATCTCTTTTCATGACAGACCATCTCCAACATAGGATTCCCTCCCCAAATACTAAGTATAGTTGAGCTTGCCGTTGTCATTGAGTTTTGTAAGGCGGCTATTGCATAAAAAGGGATAAATGTAAAAAAGTGTAAAGTTTGTATTGGTTTATCTCGCGTTCATGGAGCAGGAAATAAAGTAAAAGCATTACAAATAGGCCCGTTGGCCGAAAAAGGAGGTCGATATGCGACTCACTACACTTTGTATTGGTGCAGCACTACTGGCGCTGGCACCTGTAACAGAAGCGATGGCTCAGCCGAGTCATTTTGCGCCGCCAGGCCATGTAAAAAATCATCATGGTTACGACAAACATAAACATGATCGTAAGCAAAAGCGTAAGAATAAACGCCACCATAAGCGTCATCACGACGATAATTACTACAGCTATTATAGCGATCGCCATCACAAATATTGCGATCACCCAAGTCACTACAGACACAATAATTATTGGCGTGTAGGTCAGCGATTTGACCGTGATTATTATCGTCAAGCGCGGGTATTACGTCGTGACAGACATGGTCATGTGATTGTTGATGTACACGGTGATGTATTTCGACTATTGGAAAACTCACTAGAGATAATAGAAATTATTAGTCGTCGTCATTAACAACAAAAAAGCCCCGTTTTATCGGGGCTTTCTATTACTTAAGGTTTCGGTTTCTCATTATCGAGAGGGCCAGCACCAATATCTATTTTTTCTTCTTTTGGTTTGAAGTTTGGATCTAATGATAAGTTGGCAAAAGGATTACTCGAGTCTTTTTTCTTTTGCTCGTCGGTAGGCTCGTTTGAGTCAACATCACTGGATACTTTGTGTTTATCTTGCTCTGCTAATGCTGATTCTAGTTCAGCTAAGGCATCGTCTAATGACTCTTCGCCATCATTGTCCACATCTAAGAGTAGCTCCTCTGGATTGACTGGATTACTCGGTGTCTCGGTTGGTACTTTGACGTGAGGTTTGCTCTGAGTGGATGTTGAACTCGGTGTGGGTATTGATGGCGTCGATTTCTCTGTTGCCTCGCTTTGCGCTGATGGCTTATCCGACGCGTCGGCACTGAGGTCATCATCACTGTGAATACCATGCTCGTCACCTACAATAGGCTTACTGGGATCAAAATCATGAAGATGGTCGTCTAGCTTCTCATTTGGAGCTCGCTCTTGAGTATGCGCTTGTACTGTAGAGTTATCTGTTGCTGCTTTTGGCGAATCATCTCGTTCTTCGCGCATATCACTTTGCTTTTGCTCTGGTGATGGCGCGTTCTCTTTAGGTTGATTTGGTTCTGATTTACTAGCAGAGGACCCGTTGTTTGCTTGGTCTAGGTATGCCAAAAATTCATCGTCAGACATACTTGACCAGTCATGTTTTTTAACGGGCTTTTTCGGTGTCGATGTCGATGAAGCCGGTGCGTGAGATTTTGGCTCACTGGGCACAGCGGTATTATCTTCGGTTGCTAGTTTTGGGCTCTGAGGCAATTCAGCAATATTGTCACTGGCGTCTTTGCGAACAAATTGGTGTATTTGGGCTCTGGGCTTCTCTTGTTCTGCCTTGTTTTGTTGCAGCGATTTGATTTTTGCCACATTTGTCGGCTTAGGCACGCTTGTAAGCCTCGCTTTGGTTTTCAGTTGTGGCGATGGTTTGTTACTTAGCGGCTGATCCGTACTAGGTTCATGCGGCGTTGTTGCACTACCATCTGGTGAGTGAATGTTTGCTGGTTCATCAGCCTTTTGTTCACCCTCATCAGGAGCACTTGGTATTGCTGGCGTCTGCTGTACGTTCGACGGTTTTTGCGCAGAAGCGTTGTCATCACTATCTATTTGGCGCTCAGTGGTCTGAGCGGTATTAGAGTGTTGAGTCGCTTGCTCTTTTGCTTCAGCAATTAACGACTTGGTTGATGAACGACCCAATGCGGCGTTGTTGCCCATCGACTGCAGATTTCTAATCTTATCAATATACTCTGATGCCTGCTCTTGAGTGTAGGTATGTTCATTTCTGTGTAGCACATAGTCTATAAAGTCATCTTGACGTATTACATAATGAGGCAAAGATGACTTGAATTTTGCTTCGTTTTCAAACGCCACAATCGGGATGATTTCTTCGGCATTGATCTGCAACTTATCACTAAGCGCTTCAATTTGCTGGTGAATTTGTGCAATTGGGTTGGCAAACTTTCGTTCATCACCCTCGAGTTTTGATGTCCATTCCGATGCCTTTTCACTGCCATAGATGTCCCCTGAAATGGCTGGCTGGCACAGTATAAAAATACCGAACTGACTTACAATGAGCTGCTCAATGGTGTGGTTATGTGCACTTTTACCTATTTGCACAGGCACTGCATTGAATTTGCTGTAGAGCTCTGGATCGAGCGTAGCAGGGCGCTTCTTAGAGAATTTCTTAAACGCTTTTTGTAAACCTTCGGCCTGCGCTGGTGGTGTTGGCACTGCTTTGTTCGAACCTTTTCCTTGTTTAGCGACTTTAGGTTTTACGACTCGAGCTTCATCTTGTCGGCTGCGCACAGAGAGTAACAGCGCAATCCCGATGGCCAATACTAGCAAACACACTAAAGCTGGGAAGATCAAAGCAATGAGCGGGTTGTCCTCAGGTTGATAAGCTGGAATAACTAAGCCATTTCTATCGAACTGGGTGCTTGCTTTTGGTTTGACCGTTGGCTTTTCCTGAGTTTGTTGTGTACTGGTAGACGTTGCTAGCGCTTCTTCTTTTTGTTCTGGCGTTGCTTGTAGTTGTGGTTCACTGACAGGCGTTTGCTCGTCTAGTGTTTGTTCTAATTCTGCGGTTGGCTCACTGTCTACTGGAACCGTGGTCTTAGGTGCAGGTGGCGCGGCTTTGGTGGTATTGGTATTTGTTGCGCTCGAGGGTTGCGACGTCTTCTGTTCTAGGTTGAGGCAATTGTTGTTGTACTCTCTACTTGCATTGCGATAACTCGGATGCTGGCGTGCATGATCAAACTGAGCCATCTGCTGTTTTAGCAGAATACACATCGCACGGTTGTACTCGCGCGCGTCACTTTTGTGGCTAAAAAATGCTAATAACAGCGTTAGAACAAGAACGAGGGATTTCATTTCCTACACATATATAAACAAAGTGGACTCTAAACCTAGTCTAACAGCTAATTAACATTAAGCGCTATATTTAACAGACTCTTTTTAATATCAATAGCCTAGGGCGTGTTGACCTTTGCTGTTTGTTTTTGCAGCAGTCATTGGGGGATTTTGGCAACACAGAGCCTGCGCCGCATAGCCATTCTATGTAAGTCAGGTGATAACGCAGACAAAATACCCCAATGACGCTACCCAGAGGGTTCAACCAAAGGCCGTCACTGCGTTGTCATGGGCCATGAACATAGTTCACTATGCACCATGACTCATTCCTAGCATTGAAAGCCTTTGATTTGAACAAAATTCATACCTCAAAGGTCAACACGCCCTAGCTCATTTATAAAAGGTGCAGTTTGTGCACATAATCAGTGCACGACGTCTGAAACCCAGTGTGCAAGAGACACATTTGAACCGTTTTGATGCTGTTGTGAGTCGATTTGCTGTACGAGAAATATCTCGTTGGCAAACTCCTGTTCTATCATTGGCACCTTGCTGAGTAAGCAAAACAGAAAATCCGCAAACTCTCCAGCGTCTTTAGGCTGCTGGGCCGTTGGCATGCCTTTGTGTTCCAGTTGCCTGTCTATGTCGTTAAGCCATAATCGACGAGCATTACTCACGCCACTTGCAAGTGCGTCATGCAAATGCTGCTTCACCTGAGCGTTGTCGTAGTTAGCATGTAAACAAAGCCACAGTGTGAAGAGCTCTGTGCTAGAGAGAGTTGATAAGTCTATATATGGTTCTGTTGCACTCATATGCCGCTGTCCATCTGTACCCTAATAAGCTTTTTAATAAGACGTTTGAATTATGTACGCGGAGCCCTTTTTTTAAGATCAATGCAGTGTATGTTTCTTTAAATTTATGGGTACATAGGGGCACTTCGCCTGATTTAACTGCGTTTTTGTGCAATGTGGTGCTTTCGTGAACAAATAGAACGTATTAACCAAGCTATTGTTATATAAAGTAATCAAGAGTTCATCTGGGTGTGCTAAGCTAGGTGGCAATGTCCACCTTAGCACCTGATGTTCTTTTCACATGCCACAATCATTTAATGCACTTTACCAAACAACGTGTGTCGCGCAGGCTTACGATACTGCGCTGATGATGATTGACGAGGTGCTTGCGCCTGAATTTTGTTTTATTGGGCGACTGAACGAATCCTTGACTCATGTTAAAACGAGCGCATTTCATCGCGGTGGCGTTAGGCAAACCAATATTGAATATACACTAGCGTGCTCCCCTTGCGCTGATGCACTACAAAGTGCTGATGTGTGTTGTTTTGGGCGTGATGTGGCAGCGTTGTTTCCTGAAGATACATTGCTTGGCGAGTTGTCAGTTAATGCGTATTTGGGCGTAACCTTGCGTGATGTGGGTGGTGAGCCTATTGGTATTTTGGTGGCATTATTTGAAAAAGAACAACAGTTTTCCGATGTAAAACGTCAGTGGTTTCAAGACTTAGCTTTTGTTGTTGCAGCTCAAACTCGCTATGAAATCGATATCGAAAAGAAAAACCAACTTCTATGTGAACTAACCCTCAGTGATATTGTGTTTGAACAAAGCAAAGAAGCGATCATGATATCCGACAAGAACAACCTTATTTTACGTGTGAACCCTGCATTTGAACAATGCACTGGGTATCGCCAGCACGAATTGCTCGGCTGCTCTCCTACGGTGTTGTCCTCTGGTAAGCATGGCAGCGATTTTTATGAAAGTATGTGGCAGCAACTTAACCAGCAAGGGCATTGGCGTGGAGAGATTTACAACCGCAGGAAGAATGGGGAAATTTTTCCTGAAGAATTATCTATTACGGTAAACAGAGATGAAAACGGTGAAATAAGCCACTATATCGGTTTGTTTAGAGACATTACGCAGTGGAAAGAAAGTGAACGTCAATTGCGCTTTTATGCAAACCAGGAACCGCTCACCGGTTTACAGAACCGTCGCAGTTTTCTAGAGCGAGTAGAGCAACACATCGGCCATTATCGTGAACATGGCCAAGTTAGCTCACTGATGTTTCTGAATCTAGATAGATTTAAAGATATCAATGATTTATACGGGCCTGAGGTGGGTGATCAGGTGCTCATAGCTGTAAGTAGTCGGCTAACGCAGGTTTTGCGCAGCGCTGACATGATCAGTCGCTACGGTGGCGATGAGTTTACTGTATTAATTGCCAATAGCACTGCGCAAGCAGTGCAACACAGTGCCAAAGTGCTTATGCAAAGGATTTGTGAACCTATTTATATGGGCGAATTAACCATCGAACTCAGTGCTAGTTTAGGCGTGGCACATATTGATGAAGATACAGACAGTGCCATGGTGTTCGTGCGCAATGCAAATCACGCTATGCTTAGCGCGAAGCACAGCAAATCATCTCCTGTGATGGTGTTTAGTGATGAAGTGGCAGGAGTGTATCTGCGCAAAATTCAGTTGCGAGATAAACTGCGTAACGCCCTCAACTCAGAGGGATTGAGCATTGCTTATCAACCCATAATAGATAACCGCAATAATCGTGTTTTAAAGCTCGAGGCACTAGCACGCTGGCACGATGAGCAGCTTGGTACGGTTTTTCCTGATGAATTTATTGCTATAGCCGAAGAGTTTGGTTTGATTTCTAGGCTTGGTGAATTTGTGTTACAACGTGCACTGGCCGATTTGGCGTATATTCATTCGTTAGGGTATACGTCGGTCGGTGTGTGCGTTAACCGCTCAGCGTCAGAATTCAACCACATGCTAAACCCCACAATTCATGTGCTTGAGGTGCTCAAAGAGCATCATATTGCACCACAACACTTAACCATAGAAGTTACCGAGTCAGTCTCTATCAACACCCATAATCATGTACAAAGTCAGCTCAATGCATTGCGCGAAAATGGTGTTAAAGTTGCGCTCGATGATTTTTGCACCGGGTATTCATCTCTTAGCCACCTGATTGATTTAAAAGCTGATTATATAAAAATAGATAAATCATTTACGCAGCAAATCGTGTCACAGCACAAGCACCAAGTAGTGATAGCGAGCCTTATCAATATTGCGTCAGAACTTGATATGGAGGTCATTGCTGAGGGCGTTGAATCTGAGTTAATGCAAGACAAGTTAAAGCAATATGGATGTCATTACTCTCAGGGGTATTATTATGCCAAGCCTCTACCTTTAAATGACGCTATACAACTGCTCAGCCAGCTTAACGCCTATAGCAACACGCCAGTCTAATCGACACGATAAAATATTCTTGTTGTACGCGCTAAATTCAAAAAAGCATAATGCCGCCTTTTGCCTGACGGGAGGGCATTATGCGCGGCTGGATTATATACACTGATGGCGCCAATCTTCTAAAACCAGAACGTTATGAGCTGGAACGTCTTGTAGCGGTAGCCAAAGAGGAGAATATCGATTTAGAGGTGTTCGAGCCGGATCAATTTGATCTATTGGTTACTCGCGAAGATGACAAGAGTATCTTAATCGATGGTAAGCCTGTGCCTCTCCCTGACTTTGTAATGCCGCGCATGGGTGCTGGGACCACGTACTTTGCGTTAGCTATTATCCGCCATCTTGAGCGCTTAGGTGTGTATTGTGTTAATGGTGCCCATGCTATCGAAACAGTTAAAGACAAACTGTATGCACAGCAAATCCTCGCAAAACAGAACTTGCCGACACCCACTACTATGCTGGTTAAATTTCCTGTCAATATCGACTTAGTTGAGAGTCAAATTGGTTTTCCTGTCGTAGTGAAAACCTTGTCAGGCTCACAAGGAAGTGGCGTATTTTTAAGCAAAACTCGCAATGAATTTGATGACTTAATGCAGTTGATAGAGGCGACAAGCCCTAAAGCGAATATTATTTTGCAGCAGTTCGTTAAGAGCAGCCATGGCCGTGATTTGCGGGTATTGACCATTGGTGGTCGTGCGGTTGCCTGTATGGAGCGAAATAGTGGCGGCGATAACTTTAAGGCGAACGTCAGTGCTGGCGGCACTGGCTCTTTATATGAGATCACCCCTGAAATAGAGTGGCTGGCAACACAAACAGCAAATGCACTGGACTTGGATGTTGCAGGCATAGATTTACTATTTGATGAACAGCACTTCAAAATTTGTGAAGCAAATTCCAGTCCGGGTTTTGAGGGTCTCGAACAAGCAACTTCTATTGATGTGGCAAAAGAGATTTTTCACTTTATCCGTATTCGCTTGGGTATTTTTGACAAACAAACGACTGCACAGCAAAAGAAAGCTAAGCAGCAAGAGCTAGAACAAGTGCAGTGATAGCTTATTAGCGAATTGCTCCAGTGCATACAAGCCTGCACTGGAGTTGCCGTAACTATTGAGTTTCGGCGACCACACAGCCACGGTAAACTGACCTGGAACAATGGCGACAATGGCGCCACCAACCCCCGATTTACCAGGCATGCCAACTCGATAAGCAAAATCGCCTGCGGCATCGTAAAGCCCACTGGTAAATAGCAAAGAGTTTAATTGCGAATTTTGTTTGCTGCTGAGAATTCGCTGTTGTGATGCTACATCAACGCCTTTATTAGCTAAGTAACTGAAAGTCTTCGCTAATTCGACACAATTCATTTCAATAGAGCAAAACCCAAAATACACCTTAAGTACTTCATCTACGTCATTCTCGAAATTATTAAATGAGGCCATCAGGTGTGCCATTGCTGCATTACGATGACGGTGTTGATATTCGGAACGCGAGACTAGCTGGTTGATATTGATACGCTGATTACCACTGAGCCAGCGAACGGTTTCCAGCATGTGGTGAGTGGGCGCGCTCAGGCGAGAGTAGAGTGCATCACAGGTTACGATGGCGCCGGCATTGATAAAGGGGTTGCGAGGTTTTCCATGCTCGAATTCTAACTGGGTTAAGGAGTTGAATGCTGTGCCTGAAGGTTCCTTTCCAACTCTTTGCCACAATTCATTGCCATAACGTTGCAATGCCAGTGTTAACGTGAGTACTTTAGACACTGATTGAATGGTAAACAACTTCTCACTGTCGCCTCCATAAAAGGTATCGCCCTCAACAGTGTGTACAGCCATCGCAAATTGATCTGGCTGCACGCTTGCCAAAGCAGGGATATAGCTTGCAACCTTGCCATCGAAATGTGCTAGCTTTGATTTGACGTCGTGGGTGATTTCATCAATAACTTTTTGGATTTGCATCGCTGTACTCTGGAACCTCTACACCGGGTCAATCATACGTAATGTGATACCGATAAAAAAGGTATCAATGTGCACAGATAATTTTATAATGGGTACAAGACTCAAAATGAGTCTTTACTTATTAGCTGTAGAGATAGATACATGAAAGATATTCGGTTTTTTCTTCTTTTTGTAATGGTGACTGTTACCTTAATTGGCTGTGGTGGGAGTGATGAACAAACACAAACTGACGATGAAGTGGTTATTGCACCACCTCAGGGGTTTCCGCCGCCGCTAAGCACGTGGCAATGGCAACTCAAAGGCAGTGTTAACGATGAGTATGATGTATTTGTTTATGACATCGACTTGTTTGTTAACTCACCGGAAATTATTAGCGACTTACAAACACAAGGGCGCTTTGTTGTGTGCTATTTTTCTGCGGGCACCTATGAGCCTTACCGTCCTGATAGCGAGCTATTTATTGACGAGGATTTCGGTAATGCACTCGAAGTATTTGACCAAGAGCGTTGGCTCAATACCCGCAGTGAACATGTTCGCGAGATTATGAAATCCCGTATGCAGCTTGCCAAAGAAAAAGGCTGCGATGCGGTAGAGCCCGATAATATGGATGCACATATCAATGACAATGGTTTGGGATTGAGCGCTGAGGATACTATCGACTACAGCATTTTTATTGCCGAATACGCCAAAGGGCTGGATTTATACGTAGGCATGAAAAATAACGTAGGTCTGACAGATGAGTTGGCTCAATATTATGATTTCGCTATCAATGAATCCTGCTATCGTTTTTCAGAATGTCATCTTTTAGCTCCATTTTATGAGAATAACAAAGCGGTGTTTCACGTCGAATACTTAAGCGTCGCCGATGTGGGAGACGGTAAATTAGATGAGGTGTGTGCACAAACAAAATCCTTGGGTATTTCAACCTTGGTTTTGCCTGTGCTGCTTGATGATGCCTACCGTTTTAGCTGCGACGATTAACGCTGCAGCATAAAGGTTTCATATTCTAAGCGGGCAAATTGGCGATTTAGCCAAATCAGGCCCGCTAGCGTTGTAATAAGCATCGCTAAGGCGAAGCCGTAACCATACATTTGCGGACCAAGCATAATTGACAGCTCTGTTAGCGCGAAGTTTGTTCCCGCCATGATGCTCACTAACATTAAGGCCTCATAACGCCTATCGAGATAGAACATCACGTTCAGTATCGCCATCACAATGACCTGTAAAGAGACGCCCACCAGGTCAACATAAAGCAGATGCAAATAGGCTAAATCGATTTTTAAGAACAGGAGAATTTCCTTACTCCACAGCAATAGCAGAGCGAGTGTGAGCCCTTGTACTTTAAAAATTTGATAAAGACTGTTTTTACAATCGAGCACCATTTGGTCTTTTAGTAAATAGACTGACTCTAACGTGCCGCCTTCACGCACGGTTTTATAAAACTTTTCGTTTGAGGCTGCAAAGTCAGTTTCCATGTGTAGCATGAAAACCGCCATTCCAGGGATAATCGCAAGGTATGCAATAAAGATAGGTAAATCATAGATATATGATGCTCTAAAGATATCGATTACGGCAAACGATACATCCGGACTAAACCAAAAAACAAATTTATCAACCCATACCCCGACGTTATACATCAAGCCACACAGGGCAAGGGAGTAAAACGCTTTTTTATGATCGAGAAATTCAAACGAAACTAATTCATTGGACGCGTAATTACGAAGTACAAAGAATAACAACACAAAGGTGATCAATGCCTGGCATGCAGCAAAAATGATCAACAGTCCCAATAGTCCATATGGCGGCAGTAACCAAGAGCAAAGTACCATCAGTGCATAACCCCCACAAAGCGTAAGGACGATTCGGTAATACTGCTTCATGCCACTGAGAAAGACGATAATGAGCCAGAGATTACACAACACCACAAAGCCGCACAGTAAGGACATTTTTATGGCTGAGTTCAAGTGAGTTTGGCTCAGTACTAATACCCCAAGCAATGTAGCCATTACCGATACAACAAGCATGCAACCCAATAAATTAGGCGTTACTTTGTGATCATTTTTTTCGAACAAGCGATCAGAAATAAAGCGTGTGAGCATGAGTTGGAATAGGCCACTGAGAATGAGCGACCCCGCCATCATGTAGGTGACCAAGACCAGAAATTGGATGATCATGGAACTTGGGAATATGCGGCCAATGCTGAGCATACCTATGACCATAAGTGCGATGATCGATAATACCCATGGGCCAGAGCCGACTACCGCAGCCAGTCCATATGCTTCTAAATAAGAAAGCAGAGTATTTTTTTGCAGAATTCGACGCAGCTCGAAACCTATTCCTGCCATGTTAAAAGCTCCTTGTATAGGTTTTGGTATTGCTCATACATCGTTTCTTCACGATAAAAACGTTTTACGCGTTGATAGCCATTTTCACCCATTTGATACCAACGCTCATCATCGCCTAACAGCTCCAACAGCGCAGCGCTGGTTTGGTTAGGATCGGCAATGTTGGTAACGTAACCACATGAGCCAAGTGCTTTATCTTCGTCGTTCATGCCTTCTAGAATTTCGCGACAGGACCCTACCTCTGAGGCTATACACGGCACACCCGCAGCCATAGATTCGAGTAACACCAGAGGTTGAGCTTCACTGATAGAGGTTAAAACGCAGGCGCCAAGTTTGGGAAGGATCTCGGCAACGTTCTGCATGCCTAAAAACTTCACATTGTCTTGCAGGCCCAGACTGTTCACCAACAGTTGGCACTCGTGATAATAGCCTTCATCTTCTTCGGTAGGGCCAATGATCCAGCCTTCTAATTCGGGCAGCTCATTAACCGCGACACGTATGGCACGGATAAAGGTTTTAATATCCTTGATAGGGACTACTCGGCCAACCAAACCAGCTATTTTTGGAGCTTGGCGTGGTCTTGATTCGTATGCAGGTGCAAAACGTGCCATGTTGATGCCATTAACCACAACTGAGGTTTTGTGAGCAGGAGCGCCATCGGTAATTTGCCTTTGTCTATTGCCTTCATATAAGGCAATAATCTTGTCGGCTTGGTCGTAGGCTGTACGTCCTAATTGCTCGAAGAAATCAATCCATGTTTGGCGAGTTTGTTCCATTTTTTTGTGGATACTGGTGTCCAGTGCACTGTGACGGTCTTTTATCCAGCTCGCTTGGGTTAAGTCAATTTTTCGCTCTTTAGTATAAATGCCGTGTTCGGTGAGCAAAAATGGCACCTTTTGCTGTTGTTTTGCAAGCGCCCCTAAAAAACCAGCGTAGCCTGTAGAGATACTATGGAACATGCGCGCTTTAGGCAGGCCTTCGGCTATTTTAACTAAAGAAAATAATGGGCTATAAATGTGTCTAAAGGTCCAAAAATAGTCAACAAACGATTGGTATTGAGCATGTTCAAAGTACAAATCAACGATGACTTCCCAAGAGCGTTCACTGTAGAGAAAATCGTCGTACGTGATGCCTTTTTTCTTTCCTAAATTATCCAATAACCCTTGCAGATGCTCTGGCGCCAGTGATTCTTGTGGGCGCTTAAAGCGCGCAATCACTGATTGCCATAAGGTAAATGCGGATGCTTTTCCGCGTCGTGGTTGCGGTGTAAATAGGCCTTCGTTGTCCATTAAGTAGTGCTTTTCAATGCCCACTACATTCTCAGGAAGGGTATAGTGCTGCTCACCATAACTGTCTTTACTGCCACCGATAAACACCAGATAGAAGTTATATTCTGGTAAACCACAAATTATTTGATGTACCCAACTGGACACTCCACCGCGTACATAGGGGTATGTGCCTTCTAATAACAAACAGATATCAATATCTTTCACGGCGCCAAAACTCCCTAAGCTCGTTCAGTGCTTCACCTTTTTCTGTTGGTAAGTGACTTACTAACAGAGCCGCGTGATCGTAATCCCCTTGGGCAAACGCCGCTTCTGCTAAGTAGGGCGCAACTTGCTTCATCAGCAGACCGCTGTGCAGCGCTTCTTCTAAATATTTAACCGCATCGTCGTACTGTTGAAGTTCCAGCAGCACTTTACCTAATTGCAATGCGCTTCTAGGAGAGGGAGTTAGCTGGTGTGCAGTGATTAAGTATTGCTTCGCTTGGCCAAGGTAATGCAATCGCAGCGGCCCATCGGCAATACCCAAATAACATAACTCCCAGTAGAGTTCGGCAATTTGAAAGTGCATCGACGCGCGTTTGTCAGCTTTTTCACGCTTGAGTAATTCTATTTGTCGGTTGATAGAGAACTCAATCTTCTCGATTGCCGCGTAGGCAAGGAGGCGAACATCATCGACTTTATCTGTTAGGGCAATTTTTAATAGCGGAATTGCGATACGCTCGGGCAAAAATCGACACGCATTGACCGCAATCTGACGGCGCTCATCTGATGGGTTAAATAAAAGAATATCTTTTAATGCCGCAGCACCATAGCGATCGTGCTCTATGTGTTCAGGATGTAAGGGTAATTCCAGCACGTCCGAACTTTTCCAAAGCACTTTGGAATGCTCTTTTGGGAAGTACAAAGCGGTAATAAAAATCGTCGCAAGTCCAATCATCCCGACAATCGGCATGCTAAATGCAATGACGAAAATAAAGGCTAACGCAGATGTTACCGGCAACTTGTAGCGGTTTGGTAATGCCAAATAACACAAAAATGTGAAGGTCCCAGCCGCCGCTCCATGGCTGGCAGCATAGCTTAGCCAGCCAACTAAGGTGAGCTCTTGGGTGCCGAGTAAATACAGACTGGCTGACTCAAAGAGTATGGTTTGAAGTATCAACCAAATCTTCATCAAATGCTCCTAAATCTGCCAATAGCTCGGTTACTTGAGGTTGTTGGTCAAACACTCGCAATGGGCCGATAACGTCAAGATCGCCTTCTTGCATTTTTCCTTTACCTCGCAAAATGCTCTCGATACGCTCGATAAACTGCTGCGCTTCAAGTACGGTCGTCATGGGTAACAGTACGCACAACGCTTGATTACCACTGCGGTGTTCGCATGACCAGTAAATATCCGCACCTCGGCGATAATCGGTAACATGAGCAAGGTCTAAATGCTGCGCTTCACTCAAGTCCTGGAACACCACCAATGCACTGTCGACACCATAATGACGCTTGTACCAAAGCTGATTGTCGACGTATTGGCTAAACATCTGTCGTTGCTCTGGTTTTAAAATCGGCGCGAACAATTGGTGAGACATGAAGTTAGCGATATAACTGGCAAGCAATGCAATCAGGGCAATATTGCTCTCAGTTAATGATACAAATTTTACTTTTTCAGCTAATAGTACACCCTGAATTTCACCTGTGACGTCTACCAGAGGAACCACCAGTTGATAATTGAGTTCATAATCCTCTTTTTCGATGAAGTCAGCAGGGGAGAGCACGGCTTTTGAGAAGAATACATCTTCGAGCATCAAGTCATTTTTATGTAAGGTATGCTCAGTGCCCACCGTGGCCAATGGGCCAGGTATTAGCTTACCGTCACGCACTTCGTATAAACCGGCCTGATATAAGGTGATAACATCAGCGAACACCTGCAAACTCTTTTGCGCTAAGTTTGCCATGCGGTTTTCCACATGCTCAGACGCAGCTTGTTGCAAAAGTTGTATGCCGGTACGCAAACTCATTTGTTTGCCAGCAGCACGTTGCTCTAGCTGATCGTGCGATATTTTTAGTAGATGATAGTTTTGCGTAAAGCTTTTGAGCTTTTGCTCCATATACCTGTGGTTGAGATCAAAACGTTGATTGATTTCATGCCAGTGATCGCGAAACTCACCCACAAGCATGGTGACCACCGCTGTGCCCACGCTCACAGTAAAACTCACATCGACAGTAATGTTAAATAATTGGTCACTTAGGCTGGCACCAACAAGGAGTAAAATAAAGCTCATCATACCGCGGCCAAACCCATAGCGCAGAGCAATGAGAATAGGGCCAAACATCGGCCAATAAAAATACTCGCTTGCCCTGTCGTGGGACAAACCAGACTGATACACCCAGATAACTAACGCTAAAAAGGTGATGAGCATCAATTCGAACCAGGCCATGGGCTGGTTGTCTGCGCCCATTAAAACCCGATTAAGGAGTTTGTTAATACCACGACGTTTGCTATTTGGCATAGCGATGTTATTCCCAATCTAGCTGGTCAATTAAGTCTTCAATCGCATCTAGCGCTATGTGTGATAGCGATTCGCGGCCCCAGCCACTGTTAGAAGCCGAACCACGCCATAACTCTTCGCCTGAACTGGTTGATAACGTCATCGTTAGACCCACAGCAGGTTCACCATCAAGACCATATTTGTATTGCCATTCTTGCACTGAACCCCACAGTACATAGCCAGCAGGTTGTTGTGAAAGCCAAGCTTGTGCTTCTTTTATGCGTTGTTTAGGCTCAAGACTTGCCTGCAAATCACCCACTTTATCTTTTGGATATACGCGCACTTTGATCCCTTGCTCTGCAAATGCAGACGCTGCCAATTGCTCTGCCTGTGCTTGTGCCATTGGCATGTTCGATTGATTAGCAAAAGGCATAACATATACAGTGTTTGCCTTACTTAGCAGAGGGCTTTGCGCACTATACTGGGAGGCACAGCCCGCCAGTAAAATTAGCAAAGCAGATGTGATTAATGTTTTCATATTGCTGTCCTCACATTAAAAATCAATAAAGTAACCTAGGTTGAAGGTAAGGCTTTGGCGACCATTTTGGTCGGCGCTTTGCCACACCCCTTTTATAAATAACTCGTCGCTTCCAAATACGCGCACCCCAAGCCCCAAGCTTGAAGAAAAATCCACATCATCGTTAACAAAGTTGTAGCCTGCGGAGGCATCGAACCAGTATCTGATCCCCGGAACATCCAATGAGGGCTCACCTACATTGCCATGCAACAACTGTTGCCCTAACGCCAAGCGTTGATACTTAGGTGAGATAAAATCTTCTGCAACAAGCGGTGCCGGTGTGTTTAAGTACACGGATGTATCCAACAAAGGTGCGTCAGATAAACTATTTTGTTGATGATCGTATTGCAAATAGAGCTGCCAATTTGGTGTGAAGTTAATGTTCTCACTCACGCGTAAGGAGCCTTGCCATTGTTCGCCGACGCTATCGCCAAAATCAGTGTAGAACCACGCGCGAGAGACATTAACATTGACTTGTTCATAGCGAGTGGGTTGCCATGCCACTTGCCAAGTGAGCTTATCTTCACGGCCCAATAGATAAAGGTTTTCACTTTGCTCGCTTGGCATATTGTGGGCAACTTGCACAGTATGACTGATGCGTGCGGATTGCTTCAGGTTAGCCTGGCCAAACTGACCAAAATGGACTTGCCCGTGACGCTCACCAACATGCACCCCTATGTCTGCATTAGTGACCGTCTCTTGAGGGCGCATTCGCCAGGTAAAATTAATACTATTATGCGTGTAGTCATCTAGCAGGCTTGATGCTGGCGAACCATGGTCATAAGAGGCGTCAATAAGCAGTTGCCCATTGTGTTGTGGGCGATAGTAGCGAAGTTGCTCTGAATTAACTTGCCATGTGTCTTTAACTTCATGCTCGTAGCGCACGCCATGGCTGCGAATAGAGTGCAGTTCACTTAGCAGACGCTGTCTTGAGGCAAGTTCTCGCTTTGGCGTGTGTGGGCCAATACTTTGCTCCCCCAACTGCCAAGCACTTGCATTTTCACCTACAAGGGCAAGTGCCGAGGCTCTTTGAGCATCACCCAAAAGCTCATCGTCATAGGTTAGCTGATAAATGTGCTGGCGATCTGCTTTGGCTACAGCAAGGGCCAGTTGCACCACCTTGTTCGTATGCTCATTAGCTAAGGCATGGTGCACCTGCCACAACATAAACTTTTGTATGGCATTGGTCTGTGGGCTGGAGATTAAAGACTCAATATCTTGCTCAGTGGCATTTTCTAACAGCGTGTGAGTGAGCGTTGCGTCTGCATAGGCTGAAGACACAAAAAGCGCTAATAAAGAGCGATAGCTAATTTCGCCATTTGGATATTGACGTAATTGTTCGCTCAGTTGTGACAATACTTCGTAGCGCAGTGTATGAGCTTTACTCTCGTTACCTTGCTCTTCTAACTGAATCGCCCAGTTGAGTTTATCCACGGGAGTGATTTGTCCGCTATATTGTAAACGTTCAAACCACATATTGGCATGTTGATATAACCCAAGTTGCTGAGCGGCTATGGCAAGCGGTTGATACAGTGATGCGGTGTTCACATTATCGACGCTGATTTCCCAATAAAGTTTTCTAAGCCACTGTTGATCTTGACTGCTAATCGCAAGCCACAGTGCAGTTTGTTGCAAGTTGGTATTGTCAGGGTACAGCGAGACGAGCTCTTGTAATAAGTTCTTCGCCAGCATCAAGTCATTATCGTACATAGCGAGACGCAAACGCACTAGCTGCACTGCTAATGTCATGTCATCACTGTGGTAAGCGTTTAGCGCCTCGCGTCCTTTGGTAATACGTGCATGGTCATTACTATCTAAAGCGTTATTAATTATGTCCATCAGTATTACAGCAGAGTGTGATTGCTCGTAGTATTGCCATAAAATGGGTAAATCTTCCGCGTTCAAGCTGCTAAATGACGCTAACATGTCATATGGATTAAGTGAGTTGTCCCCTTTATTTAGACGCAAAGCTTGGTAATGCTTTTGCAAAGTAACATCGGCTGTGTAACCAGCGAGTTCTTGCAATTCAAGTAATTGGCTTAACTCAAGCTGATGTGACTCTGTATGCTCGGAAAACACCGCTAATGCTTGGTCCATCATCCCTAACGAAACGAAGCTGTGGGCAAAATACTTTAAGTCTGAATACGCACTTGGGCTTGGAACATCAAAGCGTTGCCACAGCGCAACTGCTTTTTGCGGTTGCCCGGTGAAATGATAAAAACGCGCGAGCTGGAACCAGTAAAAAGGGTCTGATGCAAAGCGTGCGTGCATGTCCTCTAAACGTTCGAGTGTTTGATAGGCACCGTAGGTTTTATCGTTGTAGTTTATCCAACTTAAGACAGTTTCTTGAGAAAGCTTTTGTTGCTTGGCAAGTTCATAGTAAAAGTCACTCAACGCAAACAAATCGCTCAACGCTAAGGCTTCTTTAACACCTTGGCGCAAATGCTCAGTGCTAGGTTGTGCAGCAACTAACTGTTTGCTCATTGCTAACGCACCGTCAATATCACCTACCCAAGTGTAATAGGTATGCAGCTGTTTGGTATGAGCGAGTGATGGCGAGGAGGCATTCACTTTGCTTAACCATGTAATCGCTGAAGTAAAATCGCCCGCACTGGCTGCCAACTCACTGGCTTGTAACCAGTCACTGGCATCATTACTGCGTTGTGCTTTTATTGTTGCGAGTTTAAGAGCATGCTGTGCACTGTCGGCACTTCGTGCAAAGCTTATCCCTGCCTGTAAACACACCAGATCGCATGCCTCATTTTGTGCAAATTGCATCAGCAATGCTAAGCCTTGTTGCCACATTTGCAACTCGCTATACAAAGACAAAAGCTGTTTGAACTCTTGTTGCATTGGATGGGCTTTATATAGCGCTTGGGCATGGATTAGTGCTTGCTCCTGCAAGCCAGCTTGACGTGCGAGAGAATACATTTGTGCGTGGTCGTTAGCGGCATGTTTACGCAATAATGCGTAGGCAATTTTCGGTTCGCCAATTTGCAGCGCGAATTCAGCAAATTCCTGACTCTGTTCTTTGTCTAGATTGTTTGGCAGCTCAGCAAATAGCAGTGCTAGTTTCTCTGATGCGGCCTTTTTTTGAATTGGATCTTGGCTCAATTGCAACAGGCTTTGTGCATACAAACGTTGAGCTTGTAGTTGATAAGAGGTCTGGGTGAATTGAGAAAGTGGTGATAGAAACTCTGCCGCCTTTGCGTGATCACCGATACGCATATACTGTTTAGCAAAGGCCAGGTTTATTCGCGGTGAGTCGTCTTTAAGTACGCGTAAAAAGGCTAAGGCTACCGCGGGGTCTTGGGCATCATCTAGCATGTCTATGAGTAAGGCACGGTTTGGTTGCAACATCCACAACAAAGCAAGGGTCGCAATTGTTAGCGTAAACAAGGTGCGGCGGTTCGCCAGAACAATACGCTTGTCCTTTTCATCGCGACTCCCTAGTGCAAACTGTGGAGGGTTCATAAGGCCGTGGCCTCAGCGTTGGTGCAGTGCACAGTGAAGGTAAAGCGGCCTTTTTGTTTCGTGGTTACTAACAGGGATTGCGCTGTGCGCTCAACCTCAAAAACGTGCGCCGTATCGCCCATTATGTTGCAGGTTTGTGCATTGTCGAACGTGGCTGATAAGGGTTCGTGACTTAAAAATGTCACGAAGTAGTGACCATCACGGCTTTGCCAATCCTCGATAATAGCATTTGCTTTTTGTAGATATAACTCGCCTGAAAATGGCGATGAGGCATCGGTTAATACCAGTTTGGAGCGTGGCGATGCAAGGGAAATATAGTTGCCATCAGGCCCTTGATTGGTCCCGACAACGCCTTCACTTTGGCCACTGGGTACGTGGTTTGGTGGTAAGCGCATAGACCGAACGCCGGTGGTCGAGATGTACCAAGCATCGTCAAAAATCGAACGGGACAGTGACGTTTGATATAAAGATTGCGCACGCTGCGCATATTCACTTAAATACAGGGGAGTTAACTCACGTTCATTCACCCATGAATACACGCTTTCAAGCGCTTTCAATGAGGCCGGGTAGACCCCTGAATACATGTGGTAATAAAGATTGACGGGCTTGAGTCGATGAGGCTTCTCTAATAGCTCGAATGTTTCCCAGACGCGAGAAAACCCGCCCATATTCTCAGTCCACAGCTGTGTATATAAGTTTTCGTTGATCACCGGTGCATATACCTGCACGGCACCTTGGTAGGAGTTGATGTGCGGGTAGACTTGAGACAATGAAAAATTATCATTTAGCACAAAGGTGTTGCCGCCATTTACATTGTATATGCCAAGCTGTGATGTTTTTCTTATTACATCGGGGGTTGGATTTGCTGCGCCCGACCATAAAAATACTTTTACTTGTTTGTCCCTTGGTGCCAAACGCTCGTTAATGTAACGAACACTGCCAAATACTTCCCTGTCATAGTTAAGTTCATAATTTTCTACGGGTAGAGAATCACCATACATTTTTTCTTTAACACTGATCCTGTCGTCCCAGAAAAACGGATGACTAAAGGTATGCGATGCCAGCTCAACGTTATCCTGTGTAAAAATATCGCGAGCAACTGTCTCAAGTTGTGGAGCAATATCAGGATAGAGCCCATGTGATGCTACCTCAGCTTCAATAACAGAGACAGTATGAGGTAATGGATACTTTTTAATGACGTTATCGAGAATAGATTTCCCCGCGAAAGGTTTACCTGGAAGCCATGCTAGTGATGGAAAGCCATCACCATCAATGTGAGCGGTAAATATTCGTAGGCCAGATTCTGAAGTTACATCCGCTACAGGTATAGTCGGTAAGTCTATTAACGGCATAAGGTGATCTAGAGGGTTGACCGGCCAACGACTACGGTCCCCCATCAGCTCATGCACGCCCAAAGGCTCTAACCACAATACTCCCCAAGGCATTTTAGCAGCCCCTATGCCTTGATTACCTTGCTCATCCACAAGCGTTATCGCATTGCTGTTATCTGACTCTAAGTGCTGGTAACGTGCAAGTTGCTGTGGGGCTGCGCCAGGTAACGTAAATTCCAGCGGTACTCCTTGCACATCCAGCTTGCCTGCGAACCAGCCCGCATTTTTTACACCAAGCTTTGATAACACGCCTGGATGCTGTGGCAGTTGGCCGATGATCGTTGTGGGTAAACGTTCAATTGAACGCAGCAGCAACTCTCTGAGGTGCTTAACGTCATAACTGGCTTGAGGTAGCCAATATATAACGGCGGCATAGCGCTCTAAGTCGATGTTACTAATTGAGGGATTGTGTATATCAATGCATTGCGGTACATAACCATAATATTCGATGAGCGTAGATAAGAACTTGTGGCACTCAGAATTCTTTTGAAGGTTGACCTTAGAGTCATAAAACCCCAGCACTCTTTTGGGAATAGGATAATGAGTTGATACACCAAACTGTGTCAATAACGCATCGCTAACATAAGGCGTGAAGCCCGATGCGCTGATTTTTTGCGCCGCAGCGATACGCTGTTGTTTACCGCTACCGAGATAATCAATGACAATCGCTTCTATGCCACTGTCCTTTACAGCATTAAGTTTGCTTATAAGCCACTGACTGTCTGCAGTTGGCGCAGTGACATAGGTGTTATTGGTATAGTCGTAAGAATTAAAAAGTGACTCGGCAACGATGGCCTGAGGTTTTTGCGCAAGTTGAGGGTAAATATCAAAACCGCGGTTAAGAATGATAGGTAACTGGGCATGAATTTCATTAATTAGGCTAACCAGATAGCGCTGCTGATTGGCATGTTCAGCACTGTCATCTAATAAAGCATGACTATCGAGCGTATCGAGGAAAACACCATCATACCCTTGATCACGTAATGTATTTGCTCGTTGAATAAGGTGCTGACGCCAAGTGCCCTCGCTTGCGTCCATAATGTTGGCTTGCCATATCTCGTTATAGCCTAACAGGGCATTGGGAAAGTGTGTTGCTATCGCTGAAGGTGCTTCACCAATGCTTAAGTACGCCCAGACTTGCGTATTGGCATCTTTTAATTGTTGCATTTGCGAAGGGGAGAGGTGCTGCGGGTCAACCACCACGCGCTCGTAACCACTTAGCTCTAGTGTTGTATCAATGTCAGCGTAATAAAAGGCAATAGACGACGCGCTTTGTGGTGCAAACGCATCAGCTGAGCCTGCACTGAATAACAAAGAAAAGCAGACTAACCAACAATAATGTAATGACCGCATGCACTTTAACAAAGAAATATAAATCCTTAATAAATCAATGTACTAAATTATTTTCTAATACTTTTTGTTGAAAGTCGCGTGATTTTGTCACATTTGTATGACTATTGTCCATAATATTACAAATGATTTCTATCAAAATCTGACCCTGTAATTTATTGTAATAGACGCTAGCGCACTGAATTTAAATATTTTAATTATACAGTAGTGAATTCGATGTTATCGGCAACCGTATCATGTTGTAACTAAAGGCATAGTGAAGGCTGTGCTTTAGTGTGTGACAAAGCCTTAATAACGTCATTATCTTGTTAATTGGCAGACTTTTATCTCCTATTTTTACCACTTTGACACTTTACAAGCTACAACGATTGCGGGACAGCGATTCGTGTACCTCATCGCCATACACAGGAACCCAAACACAACCATTAAACATAGTGATAACGTTATCATGAATTGGCAATAGTGTTGTACCAATAACGGGTAAAACTGTTGATTATCGTAAATATTTATTCATAGTCTTTGATTTAAATCATAAAATGGTGTTTTTAAGCATTCATAGTTCGAGATGATCGATGCTTAAATAGTGTTTTAGTTGAAGGGATAGATAATGCGTACAAATCTTCCAGTGACGGAAAATGAAGTTTTCTTTGAACCCAAGAATAAATTGATCTCGGTGACTGATTTAAGAGGGATCATCACCGATTGTAATCAAGCTTTCATCGATGTTAGCGGGTATAGCAAAGAGGAATTAATTGGGCAGCCACATAACCTGATTCGTCACCCACATATGCCACCTGAGGCGTTTGCAACAATGTGGCGTTATTTAAAAGACGGTCGGCCATGGATGGGGTTGGTCAAAAACCGCTGTAAAAATGGTGATTATTATTGGGTTGATGCATATGTAACGCCTATTTCTCAAGGCGGTAAGGTGGTGGGGTACGAATCTGTACGCAGCTGCCCATCGCGCCAAGATGTGAGCCGAGCCAATCATTTATACGCCCAAGTTCTGGCGAATAAAACGTCTTTTTCAGTCCCTGAAAATACCGAGTTTTATGCTTTAGCAGCAGCTTTCTTAGTGGCCCTTATACTGTGGTTTTTTGGGCATTCAGGGGCTGCTGAAATGCTAATGGTAGCCAGTGTATTGAGCTTTGCGGCAGTTAATACCTTCTCCCGAGTGCGCCTAAAGAAGCAAATAGACAGTCTCATCAGTACCAGTTTCAACGATCCGTTAGCGGTTAAAAGTTATTGCGATTATTCAGGTTCACTTGGGCGATTGTATGTGGCGGTGAAAGCGCAAAGAGCGCATTTAAACACGATTTTGACGCGCATAGACGATAGCGCAGGCCATGTAGCGAGTAATGCTCAACAGAGTTATGAACTTGCGCGTGCTTCAGGGCAACACATTGATGCACAGCACCAGCAAACAGAGCAAGTTGCTACTGCAATGAATGAGATGACAATGACGATTTCTGAGGTCTCTCACAATGTTCAGCTCACTTCAGAACAAGCCAGATCGGCCAATGAACTGGCGATGGAAGGTGCGCAAGTTGCAACAAACACGCGACAATCAATTGAGAAGCTAGGTGGCACTGTTGAGCAGATCAGTGTGTCAGTCGCTGACGTATCTGAGCAAGCGAAGCACATAGGAGCCGCGGCACAAATTATCGAGCAAATTGCTGAGCAAACAAATTTGTTGGCGTTGAACGCGGCGATTGAAGCTGCTCGCGCAGGTGAACAAGGACGTGGGTTTGCGGTGGTTGCTGATGAAGTGCGCCAGCTAGCTCAGCGTACGCAAACATCAACGGGTGAGATCCAGTCAATTATCAATCAGCTAAATACTAAGACTGAGCAAGCGGTAAGTATTGCTCAACAAGGTCAATATGAAGCGCAAATGGGTGTCGAAGAGGTTGAGCGCAGTACGAAGATGCTCTCTGGTATCGTTGATGCGGTTGCCAATATTCATGATATGGCGACACAAATGGCGGCAGCTGTGGAAGAGCAAGCTCATGTATCAGAAGATATTAACCAGCAAGTGGTGAGCATTTCGCAATTAGCTAACGAAAGCCAACAAAGCTCTGAGCAGGCGCAAGACAACATATCACGCTTGAACCATATTTCTGATGAGTTATGCGAATTAGTTGAGCGTTTCTCTAAGCACTAACATTGGATGTTTTCTCCCCTCGCATTAAGTAAGAAGCTGCCCTGTGCAGCTTTTTTAGTTAATTGCATTATTTGATATATTTCAACTGGCTACCATGAGCTTCACGCATATAGCTAGCCAGTATGCTTGACGTTGCAAAAAGGATGTTCTGCCTATTGATAGTATTGATGTCGTAATTTTAAGTGCACATGTAGTTGCGATATTTGGTCCGTGAATTAAGATTTTAATATCAGCAATAATCCGGTTACTTGGTTTGCTTAGACAAATAGTGTTCGGTCTTTTTCTTTTTCTACCACTGATGGCTTGGTCTAAGTGTGGTACGA
The DNA here is from genome assembly GCF_049257235.1 of Pseudoalteromonas maris. Taxonomy (NCBI): domain Bacteria; kingdom Pseudomonadati; phylum Pseudomonadota; class Gammaproteobacteria; order Alteromonadales; family Pseudoalteromonadaceae; genus Pseudoalteromonas; species Pseudoalteromonas maris. The sequence continues at coordinate 48,978 of NZ_JBMMUF010000007.1, read as the reverse complement.
CAATTCGCGTTGGTATTGGTGCTCATTGGCCTCCCTATTTTATTATTAATGACCGCTTGGTCGGCGGTATTGAGGTGGATATTCTAGACATGCTTCTGCTAGACATGGGCATGTGCGCACAATACATAAAGTTGCCTTCTCCCGCTCGGATGCGAACAGAATTTGTAGCTCAGCGCATCGATTTGCTGATGGCCATAAGCTTTAACGAAGAACGCGCGAGTTTGGGAGTATTCTCACACCCTTATCGCAATGAAATAAGCCGATTACTGGTCAATGCTCGCAATGAAGCAGACAGGGAATTACCGCTTACTGAATTAATGGATAAAGGGAAATCTCTAGTGCTCACTCGAGAAACTTATTTTGGTGAAATGGTAGAAAACATCCGTTTGCAGCCTAAATATGCTGAGCAAATTGTGTATGTATCACGGGTGCCTCAACGCTTTTCCCTAGTCGCTGCGGGGCATACAGATATGACTGTAATCGATGAGCAAGTGGCGCGGTATTTGTTTGCCCTCATTGGCGATGCCGACGTAAGTTTGAGTGCACAGCCCTTAGCGGTGGAGCCCGTTCATTATTTGGTTCACAAAACATTAGCGACACAGGCGTTCGTATCTCAGCTCAACAGTGCCATATCACGGAATCGGAACAAAATTGATGCTATATTAGATAGGGTACCCATTAATGTCGTCGGGGCGGTGAAATGATATACGGTGTGGTCTCATTTAGATATATTTGGTTATCTCTAGTCCCTTGTTGATGATTTTTTATTTTGGCTCTGTAAACCTCATGCTTCGATGCCTTATCTTTTGTCTAACCTTGCTACTGCCCTGTTTGGTGTTTGCAAAATGTACAACACCTATCAAATTGGGCGTAAACACGCATTGGCCGCCGTATATTGAGTTGAGCAATGATTTTGTTACGGGCACTGACGTGCAAATTGTGACAATGTTGTTCGAAAAGCTGAATAAGTGTGTGCACTACGTTAGATTGCCATCATCAGTGCGCTTACTTACTGAACTTGAAGCTGGGCGCATTGATATTGTGCCCGGAGCGAGTTATACCGCGCAAAGGCTAAAATATGGTGTTTATTCACAGCCATATCGTGTTGAAGAGGTGCGGATGATGATTCGGCAACGGCAGGTATCGGATACCCATGCACGTTTTGAGGATTTATTGTCGCAAAAGCGATCGCTGGTTCTCAACGCAGCAGCTTATTATGGCCCTAGAGTAAACGCGATACTAAACAGTGAACAGTATGCCAGTCAGATAGTCGATGTCTCTGCGCCGTTGCAGCGCTATCGAATGCTCGCTGCAGGTAGAGTGGATATGAGTCTTGAAGACAAGTTCGTAGCACAACATTTACTCAACTTGTTTCCAGCAACTGACATCGTATTACATCCAGACATACTCGCGACAGAAGATATCTACTTTATGATAAGCCACAAACTCGCTTCCAAATCGTTCATGGCTGAGTTTAATAGGACAATCACTGAAAATAGTGAAGCGATCGCCCACATATTGTCACAAGGTAATGCAACCCCTTAGGGGGAGCTTCATCTTTGGCCTGACGACGTACATTGACTTTTAGCTGAGCCCAAACACCCCAATTGCGCTGCAAAAACAAAAAGCAAAGTTCACCATACCCTATTGTATTGCCGTTAATTTAACACTAAATTGGCCATAGGCTAACCCAAGGTACTGAGCATGCACCCGCACATTGAAAACCTCGTTCGACTCGCTGACAAACCCACACGCACCATTATCGGTTTAATGAGCGGCACATCAATGGATGGGCTCGATGTCGCTTTGTGTGATGTAACTGGCTTTGGTAGCAATACCGCAATCACGGTACGGCATTTTAAAACGTGCGCATACCCAAAAGGCTATCAACAACGAGTCAGAGAGGTATTTGCGAAACGCCAAGTGGATTTACAGCACCTCACTGTGCTCAACCCTTGGATAGGTAAACTGCATGGACAACTGGTGAATGAATGTTTGGCTCAATGGCAGGTAAGCGCAGAGGATATCGACGTGATAGCGAGTCATGGTCAAACCGTTTTTCATTGCCCGCAAAAACAACATCAGCTGCCAGACTACCCAAACGCGACATTACAAATTGGCGATGGCTGCCATGTAGCAGTGACAACAGGTATTTTAACTGTCAGTGATTTTCGTCAAAAGCATGTGGCAGCTGGAGGAGAGGGGGCACCACTTGCCGCGTATGGAGATTATCTTTACTTCAGCAGTGAGCACGAAAACAGGGTTTTGTTAAACCTTGGAGGCATCGCAAATATCACTTACTTGGGTAAAGGCGCTGCGATGGGCGACACTGTGTGCGCAGATATTGGTCCAAGCAACACCATGCTCGATGCTTATGTGCAGCACTATTTTGCCCCTAAGTATTTCGATAAAGACAGTGAATTAGCAATGCAAGGCTCGGTGAGCAGGGCGTTGCTGAAGGCGCTATTGGCGCATCCCTATTTGGCACACCCCATGCCAAAAACGACCGGGCCTGAAGTGTTCAACCTCGACTTTCTCAGAGCATGTCAAACTCAAAGCAGCACGCTGGCACTACAACATGTCGATGTACTAGCGACATTGACAGAATTTTGTGCATGCAGCGTTGCTGAGCAGTTAAATAGTTTGGCTTTGGAACATGGTAATGTCAGTGTATATGCAAGCGGCGGCGGGCTGCACAATCCTTTGTTGATGGCGCGAATTAATGAACGCTTGAGCGCAGATGTAAAGGTGTATTCACTTGGCAACTTGGGTATTGACCCAGATGCTAAGGAGGCCGTGTTATTTGCTTTGCTGGCTAATGAAACATTGGCTGGGAGGCCGATCAGCATGAGTCATAACAGCGCCATGCCCAATGTGAGTATGGGCAAAATTAGTTTTCCTGACTAGCTCAAAACCAACGTTGGCAATAGCTTTTTAGGCGCTCACTCATTGTACGTTGTATTGCTGGTGTGGCGCATGTGTGAATCGCATCTGGGTGAATATTGACCGTATATTGCGCGCTTTCTTTGATAATATTGTGGCGACCATGCAAATTCAATTGCAATAGTGCTGAGCCTTTGAGCTGTGCGGTGTTCACATCTGTGCGGCAGTATAATGTCATAGCAATCATACCGCTGCCGATATCGCGCTCTTGAATATCGTGTTTAGCGCTTAAGAGAGCCCCGCGCTGGTGGCTGAATGTAACGCTGGCATGCACATAATCACCCTCGCAGGTGTTACTTGGCAAGCGACATAAAAGCTGCACGGGAACACCTGAGCCACCGAGCGTTTGCACAGTTTGGGTCATACTTTCAAACTGACTCAACTGCTGTTCGTGACGAAGTGTAAAAAGCGCTAAAGGGGATCGAAACTGCGACATATCTTGCTGATGATTAACTGTATGAGGTTAATTATGCATCAGCAAGATGACAGATTTATTACATTGCTATCAATGCAACCGCACAAATCAATCCGGCTTAGGGTATCAGCCCAACTCAAAGTCAAACCGGATCTTAGTCTTTGCTTCAACGGGTTTACCATTTTCAAACTTTGGCGCATAACGCCATTTCTCGATGGCTTCAAGGGCTGCTTTTTTAAAGCCAACGTGCCCCTGTGCAAAAAGCACATTGGCATCTGTGACAAATCCTGCTCGGTCAACAGTAATTTCGAGCTCTACAGCTATCTTTTCACCCTTTTTTGTACTTTGCCAAGCTGAGATAGACGGTGAGGGGTGAACACGGTAGAGAGGGACTTGTTCTTCATCATCCGTCCACGGAGTCATTTGTGCTATCGCCAAGCAGTGTTTAGTCGCTCTTTCGCTTAAGCCTTTGTCTTCATATAAGTCAACCAGCAAAGAGTGGGCTTGTAGTTCAAGGGGGTGGTCAAAATCAAGATTGTCATCAAACACCTTGATCACTTGGTTTAAGTGGCCTTCAGCGGTGGCTAATTTCCCAAAACGGCTATGGTATACCCCTAAGTACATGTTAACTTTTACATTATCAAGGCTGTTTTCAACCTGATTGTGCGCATAATATTGCTGCGCATCCATTAGGTACTCTTTGATAATGCTGCGCCTTTTATCACTGAATTTTTTCAGTAATGCTTCGGCAAAAGTTAATTTAATTTGTGCTATGAATGCATCATCTTTGGTGTGCTCGGCAATTTCTACAGCACGCTCAGTACTGTCTTCGGCGATAGAAAAACGGCGTGTTGTCTCGGTTAGCCCCAATAATGGGTCGAGCAAGCTAATATCCAACTCTCCTTTGGTTTGGGAGAGGATATCGATTGCTTGCTCATACAGTTCTTCGCGTTGTACGCGCTCTTGCTTATCAATAGCGCTTAACGCATTGGCATAATTTACGGCTAAATTAGCTGTGCTTTGGGCATTGTCACCAAATTTCACCAGCCCTAATTCATATGCTTGCTTTGCATACTCCTTTGCAGGCTGGCCAGATTCAATAGCATTGATGTAGTTGTTGTAGGCCGTTTTAAAATCACTGTTATTGGCAAAACTGCTGGTTGATACCAAAGCACTCAGGGCAATGGTTAACAATGTGCTGCGCATGGCTTCTCCTTATTATTATGACGCAAGATACTGGGTGTTATTGATATCTTAACAAACGAGATGGCTCGTTTTGGCCATCAAGTGTTACCTCTCCTATTTGCGAAAATCCAAGTTTGTTTAATAACGCAAAACTCGCATTATTGTGGTGTGATGTAACAGCGTATAGGTGTGGCCAGCGCTGTGTATAGTTGCTCAAAAAGAGCTCACAAGTATCGTACATCAAGCCCTTACGATGATACTGTTCGAGCAATGCAAACCCCAGATCCGGGGCATCGAGTTGGGGGCGTTGAAATAGGCCCACCATACCAATTGGCGTACCATCGGGTAATGTCACCATATAAGCACCGATATTATTTTCTAGCGGTTTAATGAAGGTGTTGTCGATGTATTCCTTCGCGCTTTGTTCAGAGGTGACCTGTTTGTCACCTATGTGCTTGATGAATGAAGGCTCGTTGAGCAATGCCATTATAAAGTGAGCATCGTTGTAGTTGCCTTTTCGAATGAGAACATCTTGTTTTACTTCTTCCATGTGCACACTTATTTAAAAATTACGCTCTTATTAGAGCGTGTGTAGGTACGTTGCTCAGGCTTTGTCCACTGGCCTTCCTTTAGGTATGAAGTGGCAACGACAAACTTCCCATCGACAAATGTACTGGTCGATTTTACTTGTGTGATCCCCTCTTCACTCCCTGATACATCCTCGTAGGCGACAAATGATCCGTCCTCTGATATCTCAAGCTGTCCTTGAGTAAAAAAGCCTGCGGTTGTGAAGTAATAAAAAACGAGCTGTTCACTGTCTTTATCCCAAAAAATAAACGACTCACCACCATAAACCCCTTCATTAATGCTGTGTTTGGTTCGTATTGCGGTCCCATTTAAAGCCCGCTCCCAGCTACTGACATCAACTAAATCAGCTTGCCCATCGGCCATTGCAAATGTTGCTTCCCATGTACCAAGGTAGGGTTCGAAGACCTTAAGCTTAGGGTCCAGTTCCATACCAGCATGGATGAATTGGCTAAAAAACAATAAGCAGACAAGGCTGAAATATTTCATAGGTGGTTGCTACATATGGGTTTTTAATACTACTAAATGTGGTTCACAAAGCTATAACATACAAGTGAAAATATGTATTAGAGTGTACACGTGAAATTCGCAAACCTGTTTTCCCTTGCACAAAATCAAAAGAGCGACAACAACTTGTACGCACTGAGGGCGCAGATAGTAAGGACGACAGGAACACTTACAACATTGAGGGCAAGCGTATTTTTAAATCTGCCCATGACAGATTTGTTATTTACAAGCCACAACAAGTAAACGCAAACAATTGGCAGCAACAATGCATTAGTCGCTTGGGCAAAGATGATCACCTCGATAGGATTTAAATTGAGACTGGCAACCAAGGTGCCGAACACCAAAATAGCACAGGCTATGAGCTTAAAACGCGTATCTTTGATGCTCATTTCCCAGCCCAACATTCCGCACACAGCGTAAGCGCCTGCCATGGGGGCGGTGATGGCACTTGTTAACCCCGCTGCGAACAATCCGAGTGCGAAAAAGTATTGTGCATTATCACCAAGAAGTGGTTGGAGTTGCTTTGCCATATTAGCAGCGCTCAGCGCTCCTTGGTTTTGTCCAAAAAAGGCAACGCTTGCGGTGGCCATAATCGCAAGTGTGATCAACCCTCCAACACCAACGGATAAGATGGTGTCAGTGGTGTGTGTTTTGATAGCGCCTTGCTGATTGTTATCTTGCTGGCTTTCTTTGGCGATGACGCCTGAGTGTAGAAATAAGTTGTATGGCACTATGGTGGTACCAATGAGTGCTAAAACAGTTATGATGGAGCCCTTAGGCAAGCTTGGTGTAAGGCCGCCGAGTATATCCGTAAGATTGGGAGCCGCGATAAACAGTGTGCTCACAAAAACGAAGCCCATCAGTACAACCAAGGAGATAAGAACAATTTCAATCAGTTTGTACATGCCACTGAATAACAGTAGTGCGCTAAGCGCAGCAATAACCGGCACCCACACCCAAGACGCAACAGAAGTAAAGAGGCTTTGCAGGCCCAAACTTGCGCCACTTAAATTTCCTGCCTCATAGGCTGCGCTACCAATGCCTATTGCACTGATCACCAACAATATGGCAACCGCTTTCATAGTTGGGTGATGGATATGTCGACGCAGAGCATGCGCTAAATCGAGTCCTGAGATAACGCTCAGACGAGCGGCCATAGTTTGCAGAAGGATTGTGGCAAACACAGAAAAGAGCAACGCCCACACCAGTGCAAAACCAAAATTCGCGCCCGCAACCGATGCCGTAGTAATGGTGCCGGGGCCTATGAATGCAGCTGTGACGAGTAACCCTGGACCAAATTTTTTCATGGCATTACCTTTTTGTTTTTATTTACGAGGCCGTCACTATCAATACTATAAACTGTTGTTAGGTTGCAACTTTTGGTAATGAGGTCATTTTTTTATTTCAGGATGTTCAAGCAATACCGCACCGTTATCGACGTTTGCTAAAGTGTCTTCGGGGTTATACATGGGGCACTTTGTCATACTTAAACAGCCGCAGCCGATACATCCGTCAACATAATCTCGGACGCGTTGCATGTATGCTATTTTCTCATCAAGTTGGCGCTGCCAGAGGCGCGACATTAACTCCCAATCCTGTTTAGTTGGGGTGCGTTTTTCAGGTAGTTTGCCCAAGGTTTCTTTTATTTCTTCGAGGGTTGTCCCCATTTTCTGTGCAGCTTTGATTACTGCGATGCGCCTAAGCACGTCGCGCTTGTAGCGCCTTTGATTACCTTGGTTGCGCCAACTGCGGATCAATCCTTTTTTTTCGTAAAAATGCAGGGCGGATATGGCAACATTGGCTCGTTTAGCCACTGTGCCCACTGATAAGTTCGCCTCAGTAATCATATTGTTGTCCAGTAACATTAAACCCGATAGAGAATCTTATAATGTGCATCAATCATGATGTAAACAATGCTCGAAGACAGTGTATCCATTTGTTATCTTAATGAACTTCATCAAGTGGTTGTGCGAAAACACGGGGGAGGTTAGGTGTTTATGTTTGTTATTTTGGTTTTCATGTATAAATAATTCACCAGTATGCTTTATTTAGATTGTTTTTGGATAAATATTGCTTCGGGTAATTATATATTTACATTTTACAAATAATCGTGATGTTATTTTGCCGCTTTTCGTTGAAAATGTAGCTGATGTTATGTAAATGTTATTTTGACTGTGGCTTAGTGTGTAGTAAATGCTGAGTTACGATACATCTAAGTTCAAATTCAGGGAATTGATATGTTTAATAAATCAATAATCACAAAAGCTATTCAATGCTCGATGCTAGCCAGCTCTATGGTAGCGGGAGCTGCGTTTGCCGCTGAAGCGGATGAACGCGTAGAAGAAGTAGAAAAAATTCAAGTTACCGGTTCTCGTATCGTTAAACCTAAGCTATCTCAGCCTGCTCCGATCGTAACGATTGGCGCTAAAGACATCGCTCAAGCTGGTGTTCCAGACTTAGGAAGCGTGCTTGCTGAACTACCAGCTATCGGTTCTACTGATACCTTGATCGGTAATAACAATAGCAACGCACTAGCAGGTGTAACATCTGCAGACTTGCGTCGTCTAGGTGCGTCACGTACATTGACTCTAGTAAATGGTAAACGTCACGTAGCAGGTGCTCCGGGTAGTGCTCAAGTTGACTTGAACACGATTCCTGCGGCATTGATTGAACGTGTTGAAATCATCACTGGTGGTGCATCAGCAATCTATGGTTCTGACGCTGTATCTGGTGTAGTAAACGTAATTCTGAAAGACGACTTTGAAGGCTTCCAATTCAATGGTTCTGTTGGTAACTCAACAGAAGGCGTAGGTACAAAGAACCACTCTTTCAGCATCATCGGTGGTGGTGAGATTTTCGATGGTCGCGGTAACGTAACTTTCTTCGCAGGTAAAGACCGCATCAAGGAAGTCATGGCGAATGATATTCGTCAAGTAAATAACTACGGTAGTGTAATCAACCCGAATGACACGGGCGAAGAAGATGGTATTCCAGACCGTATTACTGTTCCGAACCTTATGTCTGAGCGTATCAGTGAGCATGGTGTAATTAATCCATTTGGTGCCGCAGGTTCAATTTGGACATTTGATGCAAATGGTACACCTGTTTTGATGCCAGAGCGCCAATACACTAACAGCTTTGCGTTTGGTAACTTCCCTGACGGTTGTGCATACTGCTTCAAACTTCAGGACTATGAGAACGTTTATCCTGATCTAGACAAAACGACAGTTGGCTCTACATTCAAGTTTGACCTTACAGACAACCACGCTTTTTACAGTGACTTTAAATTTGTACGTTCAGACATCAAGCAGCAGTTCCAGCCTTCATTCCGCTTTGGTAATGTTGTGATCAATGTTCAAGATAACCCTTATCTTGATGAAACGTTACGTCAAGATCTTCTTGACCAAGGCGCAAGCGTAGTTCGTTTCTCTAAATTCTTTGGTGAACTAGGTAACCGAAGCGCGGCAAACAAGCGTGAATTGTTCCGCTTTGTTGGTGGCTTTGAGGGCATGTTCACTCTGAGCGAAACTGACTTCACATACGATACATATTATGTGTTTGGTCGCACAGACAACGTACGTAACACGTTGAACGATTTAATCCCTGATAACTTCGTAGCAGCGCTTGATGCTGTTATCGATCCTGCAACAGGCGAAGCAGCATGTCGTAGCCAAGTTCCTTCTGCGCAAGGTGCAGGCTACACTGACCCTGCAAGTGTAAACGGTGGTGACTGTGCTCCTTACAACCCATTTGGCTATGACCAAGCGTCTGAAGCCGCAAAAGATTGGGTAAGTGCTGATGTTACACGCACAGACAGAATTACTCAGGAAGTTATCGGTGGATACATCTCATTTGACACTGCAGAGCTTTTCGAGCTTCAAGGTGGTCCTATCGGTATCGCGACTGGTTTCGAGTACAGGGAAGAAACTTCAGCAACTATCACTGATGAGTTTGCTAAAGCAGGTTTCCTAACTACAGCTGCTACACCAGATTCATACGGTGAGTATGACGTATCAGAAGGCTTTATTGAGATTAACTTGCCTATCCTTGCTGGTATGTCTTTTGCCAAAGAACTATCACTAGACGCTGCATACCGTACGGCAGATTACTCACACACAGGCTCTAGTAGCTCTTGGAAAGTAGGTCTAATGTATCAACCGTTCGATGACATTCGTATTCGTGGTACAGTTGGTGAAGCTGAACGTGCTCCTAACATTGCTGAAGCGTTTTCTCCTGTATCTCCAGGTTTCGGTCGTGTATCAGATCCATGTGATGCGGATAACATCGGTGATAACCCGAACCGTGCAGCTAACTGTGCGGCACTTGGTATCCCTGCTGACTTCCAAGCTAACGATAACGTGAGTATTGATACATTAAGTGGTGGTAACCCAGACCTTAAGCCTGAGAAATCAACTTCTTACACGGCGGGTATCGTATGGACGCCAACATTTGCAGAAAACTTCTCAATGACAGTAGATTACTACGACATTGAAATTGAAGATGCAATTTCATTTATCTCTGCTCAAAGCATTGCTGATAACTGTGTTGACGCCCCAGGAGGGTTCGATGCATCTTTCTGTAACCAAATCGACCGTGATCCAACGACATACGATATTGAGCTAGTACGCTCTGGTTACTTGAATGCAGCTGCACTAACTACACGTGGTATCGATGCTGACTTTGATTACCGCACTGATTTGAGCAGCTTTGATCTTGAAGGTGAGTTGACTTTCAACTTATTCATCAACCACTTACTAGAGCTAGAAAGTTTTGAATTCCAAAACCGTCCAGACAAAGTTAACGTGGAAAATGGCGAAGTTGGTGACCCTGAGTGGCAAGGTCGCTTTACTGTTCAGTATTCATGGGAAGACCTAAACCTTACATGGACTACACGTTACACTGACCGTTCAGCTCGATTCGATGTATCACCTGAAGGTGATTCTCCAGAGGATCTATCTCCAGCATTCGTTGGTAGCATCGTGTCTCACGATCTAGCTGCTCGTTATCAGCTAACAGACAACATGCAAGTTGACCTAGGTCTACGTAACCTAACTGATAAACTTCCGCCAGAATACATTCAGGCGAGCGGTGGTAACGAAGCAATCTACGATGTTGTAGGTCGTCGCTTCTATGCTAACGTAAACGTGACTTTCTAATTAAGCAGTCATAAAAAATTATAAGGCCAGCTTAAAGCTGGCCTTTTTTATGTAACTCACATGCTGGTCATTATCAATCCGTTGTTTGTTGGCACCTAGCCAACTGCAAAAGCTCAATGTTGTGGATTAAAGATTGATGTCAGGATGCTCAAGTAACACAGCCCCTTTATCGACGTTTGCCAAAGTGTCTTCGGGGTTATACATAGGGCACTTTGTCATACTTAAACAGCCGCAGCCGATACATCCGTCAACATAATCACGAACACGTTGCATGTATGCTATTTTCTCATCAAGTTGGCGCTGCCAGTGGCGCGACATTAACTCCCAATCCTGTTTAGTTGGGGTGCGTTTTTCAGGTAGTTTGCCCAAGGTTTCTTTTATTTCTTCGAGGGTTATCCCCATTTTCTGTGCAGCTTTGATTACAGCGATGCGCCTAAGCACGTCGCGCTTGTAGCGCCTTTGATTACCTTGATTGCGCCAGCTTCGAATCAATCCTTTCTTTTCGTAAAAATGCAGGGCGGATATGGCAACATTGGCTCGTTTAGCCACTGTGCCCACTGATAAGTTTGCTTCTAATGTCATAGTCCTATTGACCTTAACTTAAGTTTAGGTTTTACAGTGAGTCTACTGTTAAATTAACCGTCGGTACACACATGACTGAGCACATTATTCTTTTTAGTAGTGCGCGGCAGCAAGGCAATACCTATGTAGCCGCTCAAGCATTGGCCGAGCAGCTTGAGGCAAATATCATTCATTTAGACAACTACGAGATTAAACCATACCGATACGACATTGATGATTATGATGATGACTTTATTAGTTTGATGGTGCATTTGCTGGAGTATCAGCATTGGGTGTTTGCATCGCCAGTTTATTGGTATAACACCACGGTAACACACCGTAACTTTTTTGATCGCCTCACCCAATACTTGAACGATGAACGCTTGCAGGTGGAACTGCGACGCTTACGACAAAAAAATATGTCTGTGTTATCAACTAGCAATGATGGCGCAGGGCTAGATGCGTTTGTGGCGCCTTTTAGGTTAACTGCTCAGTACTTAGGGATGGAATTTGTCACCCATTACCATGCCAAGGCGAGTCAGCCCAGTATCGTCGAGCGAAAAGCAATATAGAAAAAGCCACCTTATAGAAAAGGTGGCTTTTGTTTGGTAGTTAGCACAGATTAGTCTTGTTTTTTAGCGTCTTTCACCGCTTTTAGCTTTGCAGCATGGTCAATTTCGAATGCAGGCATTTCTTTGTTGCCATCCATCAGGTAATTGTCCATCCAACGCATTAGACGCAGGCTGTAGTCGTACTGAGCCGCAACTTTACGGTTGCCGTGGCCTTCACCCGGGTAGTAAACCAAACGTACGTCTTTACCTTGCACTTTCATGTAGCGATATAGCTCCATTGATTGCGCTGGGTGTACACGAGGGTCGTCTTTACCATGCATGATAAGTAATGGCGTTTTAGATTGGCCTGCCCAGTAGATTGGGCTGCGCTCTAGGTACCACTGCCACTTTTCCCAAGGGTACGAACGTGCGTGTACAAGATACATTTCGTTAGAGATGTCCGTAGTACCAAACTTTGACAGCTGGTTAGTCACGCCTACAAACATAACACTTGCAGCGAAATGCTCTGTGAGTTTCGTTGCGCCCCATGCCGATGCGTAACCACCGTATGAACCACCTGTGATACCAACACGATTGGTATCAACAAGACCCATATCTACAAGGTATTGCTTCATATCAACGAGATCGTCAAACTCTTTGCCCGCGTAGTCGTTCTGGCCAAGCTTTGAATAGTCTACGCCTTTACCAGTTGAACCTCGGTAGTTTGGGTAAAACACGGCATAACCGCGCGCTGCACCCATCTGACCTGGATCTGAGTAACTGGTCGTCCAGCCGTTTTTGTCGTGACTTTCAGGGCCACCGTGAACCGCCATGATCAGCGGGTAGCGTTTTCCTTCTTCATAATCGAGTGGGTAAACAAGCACGCCCCCAATTTCAACGCCATCACGTGCTTTAAATGTCAGCGCTTCTTGCTTAGCAAAACGCTTGTCGTTCAACCATGGGTTTGAATCGCTAAGGCGGGTCGCTTTAGTGCCGCGCACCATAAACACTTCATTTGGGTGTTTAGCAGTATTTGCACGCAATGCAATGGTTTTGTCTGAGTCAGAAATGCTCAGAGAACCCGCGATAAATTTGCCTTCTTTGACCAGCTTTTTATATTTGCCTGAGCCTACTTTGATTTGGCCAATGAAGCTTTCTGGGCTTACCTGCGCTACAAAGTTCAGAGTATTGCTGTTATTAGACCATTCGAAATCACTGATGTGGCCCATAAAATTCGGCAGCCACTCTTTGATTTCACCAGATTCAGTATCAGCAAGGAATAAGCGTCCAGTCGCTGGGTCGTGCTTATCTTCAGCGCCTAGAATGGCAACATAGCGACCATCATGTGAAAGTTCTGCACCGTCAAGCTTACCTTCAGTCTTGAATGACATAGTGACTTGCTTGCTTGCAATATCAAATAGGTGCCATTGTGACTTGGTGTATTTGTCGTCAATCAGTGCCGTAGGTTGCGTTTTAACAAGTAACTTCTCGCCATTGGCTGAGTAATTCATGTCGCTCACGTAGCCTTTAATCGCTATCGCATCTGGGCTAAGAGGCTTGTCTGACTTAGCTAAGTCAACAATGTGAAGCTGTTTATCATCTAGGCCAAGCTCGTATACTTCGGCCATAAAACCGAGCTTCTTAAGCTCTTTCTCAGACTTGTCTTTTGCTGGCATTGCAAGCAGCGCCACTTGCTTGCCATTCGGGCTCAGCTCATAGCTTGAAATCGAACGGTCTTTGAGCGCCATCACTTGTTGCGCTTGACCACCGTCCACAGGAATATGGTACAGCGCAGTGTGCTTGTCATCGGCCATTTTCGCTAGGAAGTAAATGTCTTTACCATCAGCCGACCAGCTGATGCTTTTGATATTTACTTTGCCAGTAATGTAAGGACGTTCAGAGCCTTCATCGTCTACTACATACAATTCGCTGTAGTTAAGGCCATTCTCTTCAACGTAGAGTTCACGTGGTAGTGAGCGAGTAAATGCAACATGTTCACCGTCTGGGCTTACAGCCGTTTGGATCACACTTTTAATCTTGGGGATGTCTTCAACGGTAATGGTGTCATTGGCAAGTACGTTGGCACTTGTAAACCCAATGGCCAACGCCAGAGTTGTTTTTAGTAGTTTCATGTCTGTCCTTCACTTGTTAGGTGTGGGTCATATTCTACAAATCCAATGTCGCAATGCTAGTGTTTGCGATAGGGGGAGCGATATTCGGGATCAATAACGGGATATCAATCTCAAAGGCATCATAATGGCAGCAGGGCACAGTTATTTGTCGCGTGTAATATGTCCCATCATTTTGGCAACTACTTGCTATATTTAAAGGCGTAGCTACTGTGTGCATAAATAAAGTCTAAGATGTGCAAATTTGTTACTTATCATGCTTTAGAGATTCCTTTATGATGCGCCCCTAATCTCAATTGCGGAGTATTTTGGTGAGCATTCGAACGTTTATTTTTCCAGCGATTTTTATTTTTGCCTTTATTTTCAGTGGTGTTAGTAACGCACAACAAACACAGCCTTACACGCTGTTAAAGCAAGTAGGTGAGCAGTTATTTGTTGATATTGCAAAAATTGACGTACCAGAGCAGCAGAAAAAAGAGCAGTTGCGTACGTTAGTAAAGCAACAATTGATCCCTCACATCGACATCAAATTTGTGTCGTTCAAGTTATTGGGCAAGCATGTCCGCGAGGTAAACAAAGAGCAAGCACTGGCGTTCATTGAGTCTGTGGAATCTTATTTGGGTGCAACTTACGCTAATGCATTGATGAGTTACAAAGGCCAAGAAGTGCGCTTTATTGAGCCTAATGCACCATCAAGTAATGGTTTTGCATCTATCAAAACAGAAATAGTGGAGTCGGGTAAACCAACCATCGACATCGTTTTTAAATTACGTCAAGACAAGCAGGGTACATGGCGAGTGTATGACCTTGTTGCTGAAGGGATTTCGTTGCTTGATGCAAAACAAAAGGAAATTGTTGCACGTATCTCTGAGGTCGGTATTGATCAGGTAAATCAAGAGCTTCTTGCGAAGCTCTAACAAAAAGTTAAACCTCAAGGCAAGCAATACCCGTGTATGATGCTTGCCTTATAAACTCTTCTTCGGTGGCATCACCACGTTGGCGAATATTAACCCCGCCACTAGCGACATGAAAATCAAGAATGTTTGCTGACCTATGTGATCGGCATTTACAATGCAATTTAATAAATTACTGAATACGCCTACTGCTAAGGCAAGATGGAATCATCCGCAAACTCTAAAGCGGTACAAAAGCTTTCCAGACTGGTAAAATTGTACCAATTTACAACTAGGCTCAAAGCTCCCACCGATTATCTCCGATTCTTTAGATATGATCCCAGCCTCTGTTAGTCTGTCTAAGTTATTCTCTACACATGTATTGTCAACCTCTATAGCTCCGTAGTCGCCTCTCAAACCAGGAAGAGTATAACCTGCAACTCTGGAAGCATCACTAACCGAAAGCACTAAAACAGGTTTGTTGTTACTATCATAACCGAGTATGTCCACCTCGAACGCTAACACATCTTTTATGGGCATTGGTCGTTCTGAATCATCATAAGTCACAACGTAGGCCTGCTCTCTTGTGGTTGGTAGTTTGTTAGCGGAGTAACTTATGGGTCCCAACTGAAGAGAGTATCCCTCACTCGTAGAATCAGGGAGAACATTTTGTTGATTGATTTGAGACATTGAGAGTTCGATAGAAGCTGTAATATTTGATTTTAAAGCATTCAGTTTAGCTGGATCGGTTAAAGTTGTTAGCGCTGTTATTTGGGGGCAAGTAGCGGAGTTCGAATATGACGTGTCAGCATATTCGTCATAGTGCTTGGTGGATTGCGTTTGTGCATTTTTTATTGCTTGTAATAAATCGAAGTGGGTTTTTGCGATTTCACGATATGCGTATGCCGTATCCGAATTAACAGGAATTTCCTGCGCTAATATTGGCCAAGGTGCGACATCACTATGATGGACATTAAAAGAGTATGATTGACCGCTCGTTGTGTCAATGAGAGTTATGTTCTTAGTATCTGAATAGCAATAGATATCTTCGTTAAAGGTAGGTGAACATTTAAGCGAGGGGCTAAAAGTTTTAGCGACTTGTTTCGCTGCATCTATGCTCACACAGCTATCACACAAATATGCATTTTGTTCCGCAAACACAGCTGTAGAGAGCAGTAGGCCTGACAATATAAACTTATTCACTTAGTTAATCCTTTATCTAAGGTTTATAAATTGACTGACACCATAAACGTAGTGTATCCATAATGTCAACAAGAGGGCATCGCTATTATATTAATTCAAGCCCAAAGTTTATAAACTCTTCTTCGGTGGCATCACCACGTTGGCGAATATTAATCCCGCCACGAGCGACATAAAAATCAAGAATGTTTGCTGACCTATGTGATCGGCATACACAAAGTCTTGGCCTTCAATTAAAGAGTTAAGTCCGATATAGGTTTTTGAACCTGGAACCAACACAATGAGTCCTTGCATCGCCACAATTGAAGCAGGGGCATTCACAATGCGATTAAATAAATTACTGAATACGCCTACTGCAAGTGCGCCAACGAATGTCCCTAAGGTGTAATCTAGGTAGGCAGCTGAGCCAATACTTGCACCATAGGCGATAAAGCCAGAAGCTAAAGACCATAACGCGTGCTTCATTTTTGTTCTAAAAATGACTACCAGCGACGAGCAGAGCAGGAAAATAGCGAGCCAAGCAGTCCATTTTGGTAGTGGCTCAGGGGTTACGAAATCAGCCTGCCCAAATAGCGCAAAGCCAATGCCAATCCCTATGAATGCGCCAAAATAGAGTTTGAACAACAGCATTAACGAGTCCATGACTCGCGCGGTACCCGACACCAAATGTCGCGCCGCGAGTTCAGCAAGACCAAGTGCCAGTGCCAAGCCGGGAATGAATACGATGATGCTCGATAGCACCACCAGCCGAATATTGATGTATGGGTCAAGATACACACTGACCGCACAGGCTAGAATAGCTGATACCACAGCAACCAATGGCTCAAGCATATGGGCAACGCGTCGTGACATGGTTGACCACAGTACAAACAAGTACACCACCAAGGTTAACACTCCCGCCCATATAACATCATTCCAGCTGGTGCCCATGAGCATTGCAAAGGCACCACCAGACATAGCAAAAGCAGTAGCCGTAGTGAGTTTGTTGTAGGGCGCTGGCATCACGGCGATTTCATCTAGGCGTTTGTCAGCTTCACTGATGGTTAATTCACCTTTGAGCAGCGAGTTGACGACTTCGTCGGTATTGGCCAGCGAACCGAGGTCATGGTCGCCTGGGTCTACACGCGCTACGTGGGTGTATTCGTTTTCATGGCCTTCAGTCCAGATCACAAAAGTCACAGAGGTTGGTGACATAACAAATGAAGACTTCAGCTCTAAGTAGGTGGCTACTTCAAGTAAGTGCGCTTCTAAACGATAAGCTGGCGTGCCGTATTTGTGCAGCATTTTGCCTAACTTAACGATGAATTTTCGTTTTTCTTTAAAAATCGCGTCTTCCACGCACGGGTCCTCGGTAATAATGTAGTTGGCCATGGCCGCCAAAAGCGTGGCATTGTAGTGTCATCACATCCGATGTCTACTGATTTCCATCAACTTTTTGATGAATTTTTTGCTTCAATCCACTGCGCCATATATTGGGTGCTACGCATGGTGTGATGCTTAAGCATTTGCCCAGTAAAATTAGCCTGCCGGTGTGCTGCTAAATTGCCTCGTAAGTTATCTATCTTGTCTAACAAAACCAGTGATAATGCTTGCTTATCATATACTTGCTCAAGTATAGCTCGGCCTTGGCGTTGTGCGCAGGTAAAGGCGTCATAGTCTTGGTGTAAGCGCACCGCTGCATCAGCAAATTGCTGCGGTTGATCATGTATTTCACCATTCCAAGGTAACTCTTTGTGCATTCCTTCTGCACCTATGGTTGTGGTAACTGATGGGGTGGCGGTGATCATCGCTTCCAAGAGTTTACCTTTTATGCCCGCACCAAAACGAAGCGGAGCTAGGCACACCCTAGCTTTGCTCATAACATCTAGGGCGTCGTCGGCCCAGCCTTTGATCAAGAACCCTGTTTTTGGGTTATGCAAAGCGGTCGCTTTAGGTGGAGGGTAAGAGCCATAAATATGCAGCTCAGCCTTGGGGAGTTGCTTACGAATAAGCGGCCATATTTGTTGTAAATATAAAACAGCATCCCAATTAGGGGCATGACGAAAGTTACCTATGGTCATAAAGTGTTGGCGTTCGTCGAATGCGCGAGGGTGCTTTGGCAATGAATCTAAATCAACCAAAAAGGGCAGGTGGTGTACCAACGCATCTTCTACTTTGAACACCTCTCGCAATAACTGCATTTCATAAGTTGAGATAATTAGGCTTACATCGCATCGTAAAATCGCCGCTATTTCGCGCTTGGCTAAATCAGTATGCAAGTCGCTAGGTGAAAACGCTCTGCCCGCCTTGTGCGCGTCATGGCGAGCGCCACGTAAACACTGCAAATCTTCGGTATCGAGTATCTTCAATGCGTTAGGTGCATAGGTATCAACTCGCCAGCCAAACTGTTCTTCCATCATAAAACGGTCAAACATGACAATATCGGGTTGCACCTTCTTTAGGTAGTCATCAAAGCTACTGCAGTTAAGTTTAATCTCAGCGCTAGTGATACCGTGGGAGCTCAGGTCTTCCATATGCTCGGTACGTTGCGCGGGAGATGCAAACTCGACACTCGAACCTTGGCTGCGAAATAGTGTGAGCAACGACATCATATGTGTCCCTGCTGCGGAGGAGTTAGGCTCTGGCCATACGTAGCCAATTACTAATACTTGGGTCATGAACACGACGCTCGTTTTATATGGGTAACATCAATAAGTGTGCGCCTTGCTACATTGTTCCCTTGGAGCAAGGCGTTTAGGTTGTCTAACGTGTGTCTGGCAATGTCTTGGGTGTTAAAAGAGATTGCACTCAAAGGTATGTGTCGCGATGCCAAATCAGGCAGATCACCAAACCCTATGAGCTTGAAGTCTTTGCCAGCGAGTAAGCCATGGTGAGCTAATTCATCACTTAAAACTTGCGCCACAAGGTGGCTATAACATACAAGTCCCAGCGCTTGTTCGCGGTTATTCAGAGCAATGAGCTGTGGAATCATATCCATAATAGCGCGCCTATCAAGGGGGCATGGTAGCATCAGGGATGACGATAATGCACCATATTGCGCTAACGCTTGCTCATAGCCTTGGCAGTATTGCTCATAGTCACTCCTATGTGCGGTTCCGCCAATCATTAGTGTTGGGTTGCACTTAGCATCAACCAGCGCTTTTGTGGCAATGAATGCGGCCCTTTTACAATCGGCTAAAACACAGGGGGCTTCGCTAAAAGGCACTTCACGCAAGACGTTGATGACCTTAATGCCGAGGTGATGCAGACTATTTTGCCAGTTAACATCGGTATTGGTTGCAGGGCACAGAATAATGGCCGATACATTGGCTTCTTGCAGGCGTTCAATGAGCTGTTTTTGGGTGATTGTATTGTCATCACTGCACAACAACATAGGCACGTAGCCCATGGCAAATACGCCTTGTTGCAGCTGCTGTGCTAAATCACTCATGACGGCGCTGGTAAAAGATGGAAGCACAATGGCGACTTGGGTCGAGTGCTTTGCGCGCAGCGATGCCGCCCCGCGGTTATACACATAACCTAGCTCAGCCATCGCTTGGCGAACTTTTTCTTTGGTATTGGCACTGACATTATCAGCATTGTTAATCACCAAGGAAACCGTTGACTTAGACACACCTGCTTGGCGTGCAACGTCTATAATCGTGATTCTAGGGCGAGAAGCTGTGTTGGCCATGGTCTTGTAATGCGTTGATCCAGCTCTGTATATTAGCAGGTTTAGCGCTGATCCGTGAGCCCAATTTACACAAGTAAACAATGAAAACAGTGCTCATAACTGGGGCCAATCGCGGTATTGGCTTAGCGCTTGCTCAGCGTTATGCCCAATAAGGTTGGCATGTTCATTTTATCGACAATAAGTTGCTACCCTCAGTGGCCGCGTTAAACTGTGTGCGACAGGAACAAAAATAATAAAGGGTTTTCTATGAAATATGACTTCACCACAGGGGTGTTTGCGGCAGCGTTTGCCACCACTGTGGGATGCTTGCTCGCTTTTGCAGCTCCAATCCAGGCGGCACAATCTGACGGTTACCAAGAGCCATCACCAGAATTAGCTCAGGTGGTTGATGCCAAGCTTGCGCCACGGTCGATGCTCTCGCCAGATGGTCAATGGCTGGCTTTGCTTGAACGTAGGCGTGTTGAGAGCTTACAAGAGTTAGCTAAGCCAGAGCTTAAACTCGCTGGTATTAAGCTCAACTCAGATAATTTTTCACGCTCACGAGTGCGCAACAAATACACGGCCTTGAGTTTTCAGTCCTTGCAAAGTGAAGCAACCATTACGGTCTCAAATCTTGATGACGGAATTGTGCGATCGCCCCAGTTCTCAAGTGACAGCCGCTATTTTAGCTTCGTTTATGAAACGCCTAAAGCGGCGACGCTGTGGCTGTATGACCTAAAAACGAGGCAATTAAAACAGCTCAGCGACTACGCACTCAATTCTGTGATCACAGCAACACCGTATTATTGGATGCCAGATGCCGGCGGACTTATTATTAACCATGCAGTTAATATGGGTAAGGAGCAACCGCAAGACAATGCCTCTACTGTGGTGCCGGTTATTCAGCAAACAACCGGTGAAAAGGCGCCAGCGCGTACTTACCAAAACTTGTTAACGAGCCCACATGATGAGGCCTTGTTCGCTTTTTACGGCCAAGGTCAATTGATGCGTGTGAGCCTTGATGGCAGAGCTACAGCCATTGGCAAGCCCGCGCTTTTCAGCAACTTTAGTATTTCACCCGATAGCAACAACATTCTCGTTGCATCTCTTGATGAGCCGTTTTCGTATCAGGTGCCTTATAGCCGTTTCGCTAGCACATGGGCTGTGTGGGGCATGAGCGGCTATGAGCTCAAGGTGCTGGCAAAGCAACCCCTTGCTGATAACATCCCGCAAGGTTTTGATAGTGTGCGTACCGGCCCCCGTCGTTTCCAGTGGCGCGCTGATAAGGGGGCAACCCTCATATGGGCCGAGGCGCAAGATGGTGGAGATATGAAAACCGACGTGCCTTATCACGACCATATTTATACACTTAGCGCACCATTTAGACGTGACCCCAGTCTGTTTGCAAAAACAGAGCGCCGTTTTTCAAGCTTTACTTGGGGCAATGACAATGTCGCGATGATGTCAGAGTGGCGCTTTAGCGATCGCCAAGTTCGCACTTGGGTGATTGCACCTGATAATGCCAATGCAACACCCGTTCTGTTCTCTGAACGCAGTTACAACGATGCATATAAAGACCCAGGCGACCCGATTTACACTCTCAATGATTTGGGTGCTCGCGTGATGAAGGTCATAGGCGATCGTTATATTTATTTACGGGGTGATGGCGCTTCAGAACAAGGCAATATCCCATTTTTAGATAGATATGATGTGAAAACCAACAGCACTGAGCGTCTGTGGCGCAGTGAGGCGCCTTACTATGAACGCGTGGTGGATTTACTCGATGACCAAGCGCGTCGTTTTATCACTGTACGAGAGTCTAAAACCGAACAACCTAATTTGTTTGTGCGTGATTTGAATGAAGAAAGCCTCACGCAGATCACACAGTTCCCGCATCCGTATCCAGCGTTTAAAGGCATTAAAAAAGAGCAAGTACGTTATACCCGCGACGATGGTGTTGAGCTATCAGGGACTTTGTATTTACCCGCTGACTATGATGCCAATCAAGGACCAATCCCTGTGCTAATGTGGGCGTACCCACTTGAGTATAAAGACAAAAATGTTGCATCACAGGTGCGTGAATCACCTTATGAGTTTACCTATATTGGCTATTGGGGACCGATGCCCTACCTTGCCAAAGGCATTGCGGTGTTTGACGACCCGAAAATGCCCATTGTTGGTGTAGAAGGTAAAGAGCCTAACGATACCTTTAGAAAACAACTTGTTGCTAGCGCGCAAGCTGCGGTTGATGTGTTGGTGGAAAAAGGTGTTGCAGATAAAGATAAAATTGCCATTGCTGGCCACTCTTATGGTGCGTTTATGGTGGCTAACTTACTCGCGCACAGCGACTTATTTAAAACAGGTATCGCGCGAAGTGGGGCATATAATCGCACTTTAACGCCATTTGGTTTTCAAGGTGAAGAACGTCACTTTTGGGAAGGGCAGGAGGTGTACGCTGCTATGTCGCCTTTTTTCCACGTTGAAAAGATCAATGAGCCCATGCTGATGATCCACGGCAAGGAAGACCCTAACAGTGGCACATTCCCCATGCAAAGTGAGCGCATGTATGCTGCTATGAAAGGCTTGGGTAAGGACGCACGTTTAGTCATGCTGCCTTATGAGGCCCATGGTTATCGCGCTCGCAAAAGCTTACTTCACGTGCTGTGGGAACAAGAACAGTGGTTAGAAAAATATTTGTTAGATGACTCACAGAGTCAGTGAACTAGCATAAAGAGATAAAGCCGCCATCAAGGTGGCTTTTTTTGCACCCGTAATACATACGTACTAGGAAGCTTTGCTCAAAGTTGTCTACGATTTAGGTAAGTACCTGATTTAGGTTTGGTTTATGATTGTTTCATTGATCTCGATCATGCTGATAAGTCAATTGACCTACTACATTTTTCTAATACATAACTGAGTGGGCATAACTATGACTTCTGTACGCATCAAGAAAGTAACAAGTGAATTAGCAAAAATGCTCGCGGCTTCACCATATAAGTTGCCAGCGAACACGAATTTAGACTCGCCCAAAGATTTAGAGCGTTTGTTAGCGAGGTTGTTTGAGATAGAGCGCTATCTCATCACTAAAAAGGAAAAAACGGGTGAGTTGTCGGTATTGCGAAAACACACAGCAGACATTTTGTTACTGTTGGACGGCTTTGATTTGCGAGCGAGAAACAAAGAAGCCAAAGAGGCGGCGTAAACGAATCTCTCTCGTGCAGTCTACGCTATCACATTGATTCCATTTGTGAGTGTCTATTGGCTGGGCTTATGCCCAGCCTTTTTTATTCTTATCATGAGCGTATGAAATTAGTTTGCTTTTAATGCTTGTTCAAAGCCATCTATAGGCATAGTGATAGCAAAGCATGCACCGCCCTGTGGTGAAGGTGAGTATGATAATGAACCACAAAAATATTGATTCACGATTGTGAGGGCAACGCTCAGCCCTAGGCCTAGGCCCTTAGCATGGCGGTTACCAACAACAAATGCATCAAACATGTTATGCACTAAGGCATCATCAATTCCCTCACCATTATCGATGACATTGATTGTGATTTCGCTCTGGTTTTGGCGTGCTTCTATGGTCAATTGCGCGTCGATTGCTTTGTCCATAAAGTGTGTGCCAAACGTATGTTGGTAGACATTCTCAATGAGCTCGATAATCGGTTGGCGTAGCAAAAATGCCGGCGCATGTACACTGATGCCCTCGTCTATGTCGAGGCTAATATTAACCGTTTTTCCTAGGGTGTCGGCTTCGTCTAGACACGCACATATCTCTTCTTTGAGCCTGAGTACTTGAGCATTATTTTTAAAGCCATCCTGGGTGATTAGTTTTAGCTTATTGATAATGCTACTAATGCGATTTGCGCTGTTTTCAACCAAGGTTGCGCAGCTTTCGATATTTTCAATAGATTCCAATAGCGCAGTTTTTGCTAGGGTATTGTTACTCACCTTGTCTTTGACTTCGGCAAGCGCAACCAACTGGCTGCTCGAGGCGGTAACGGCGATACCCACAGGCGTATTAATTTCATGTGCTAAACCAGGGATTAGCCGCATAAGAGTCGAGGATTTTTCAGCGTGTAACAATTTAACTTGAGCCTGTTTGAGGTCGTATACGGCCTCGTTGAGAGCCGTATTTTTTGAGACTAATTCGTCGGTCTGTGCTTTAACTTCACTATTTAAGAAGGTGATGATATTTCTGCGTATGCGTGAGCGGGCATTGTAAAAGAAGATGAGCACGCACAATAACGCTAAAAAGCATATCAATGCGCCAAGGTAATACAGGGTGAGTTTCATGGATGAGTGCGCGATAAAATCTGCCAGCTTTTGTTCGCGTAGCAACAGGAACTCATTGATATAAGTCATTATTCTAACTTTACTTTGTAAGTACTCTTCATTGTACAAAATAGCGAGCGCCTCAAGGTTTTTACCTTGCTCTACTAAATTGAATGCTTGATTTTCTAACAAGACGAGCGACTGACTTTGATCATAAGCCTGCGTGAGTGCTTCAAGTTCTTCCTTGGAGGCACCATTTTCCTCGAGCAGACTTAACAAAGACTGTGGCTGACCATTTGGAAACGGTGCTTTCCCACCATCGACCATTAACATATCCCAGTAGACTCTGTTTAAGTGCATGGGTCTGGGGCTTTGCCCTGAGCGAATGCTAAGGATTTGCTCAAAGAATCTTTTATATTTTGGATTTGCTGTCGCTGCGTTAGCGCGGGCCATCATAGTGAGTTGATCTGAGCTCAAACGGAGCTCTTGAGATAGGCGTACCAGTTTAAAATTTTGCTCTAATCCATGCTGTTGTTCACTTTTACTTATAAACGCCAAAATGACAAAGACCATTGCGGCCACAAACAAGGATAAGCACAGGCCAATAATATATTCAAAATATTTGAAGCTTAAAAACTTGTGATAAGACGTGTCTTTCATAGGTTCGCGCTACTTAGCTGGTTGACTTTCATCTGCAAGCCCACTGTCAATGGCGACGTTAGCAATTACTTCACTTAAAGCAGTGAGTGAATATGGTTTAGCTAGGATCCCTTGGCATTGCCATTTTTGTTGGTTTTGTGCACTAACCATATTGGTAAATCCGGTGGTGATCACCACGGGAATATCAATGTTGTTTTTGCGAAGGTTACGAATAAACTCAATGCCGTCCATCTCTGGCATCGCATAATCGGTAAAGATTAATTGATACTTAGTGGGGTTGGCTTTGAGGTGCACCAAGGCGTCGTTGGCACTTTGCAACGCCTGTGTGCAATAACCTATTTCAGTCAACATGTTTTGACCTAGCTCACACAACGCCAGCTCGTCATCTACAAATAGAATGTATTTTATGGCGTCATTTTTGTGCAGCGATGGGGTAACTTTGGTAACTGATTGAGTTCCTTCAACAAGAGGAAAATGCAATGAAAAACAGCTGCCTTCACCAACTTTACTGTGCACATCGACCTTGCCGTGATGTTGCTCCATAACATTTGCGACAATAGCTAGCCCCAGTCCAGTGCCTCGTTGTTCGCTTTTCTTTTTCGTTGAGTAAAAGGGGTCAAAAATATGGGCAAGCGTTTTACTGTCCATGCCGATGCCATTGTCAGCGATTTTAAGGGTCAGACAATGATTCAAAGACGCATCATCGCCAGTTCCTAATAGCACGCGGTTTCGTTGTAGGGTCACGGTAAGTTTGCCGCCATGTGGCATGGCATGAATCGCATTGGTCATAATGTTCATGATAGCGCGATGTACTTGAGTTGCATTGGCATTGATTGCCGGCAGTTGAGGTTCACAATCAAGTGATATGTCAACGTTAACACGACTAGTCGTACTAAGTTGTGTGGTAATTTCGGCTATGAGATCTTGCAATAATGTTGGTTCAAAGTCATTGCTAGAGCTTGCGGTTGTATTACTAACGAGTAAGATTTGTTGCACCAAATCCTTGGCTCTAAGGGCTGTTTTTTCAAGCTCTCTTGCATACCCCAAAGGAGCATCTTGGCCCTGCAATGCTAATTCTAGTAGTTGAGTGTAACCAAGTATTGGAGTTAGTAAGTTGTTGAAATCATGAGCTATTCCTCCTGCGAAAGTGCCGAGTGTTTGCACCTTTTGCTGGCGCAATAAGGCTTGTTCCATTTTCACTTGGTTAGTGATATCAGCATGAGTACCTACTAGGCGCCTCAGTACGCCTTCCTCGTCTCGCAGTAAAGACCCATGAGCCATAATCCAGCGGTACGAACCGTCCTTGTGCGCCATTCTGAATTTTGACTCGTAATAGTCGCCGCCGCTTTGCAGGGTTTTATCCACAATGGCTAACGCATGTTCAGAATCCTCTGGGTGAAGTCGTGTTACCCATTGTTCAAATGTGTTGTCTAATTCATGATCTTCATACCCTAACTGCGCTTTCCACTCAGGCGAAAAATGGGTCTCATTCGTTTCTAAATCCCAACTCCACAATCCAATGTTACTGGCTGTGATCACCTCTTGTAATTTTACTAAGGTGTCTTTAAGCAGCAGCTCTCGTTCCTTTATATCGGTTATATCTACGCCAATGCTGATGAAATAACCTTCAAAGGGAATGCTTGTCATCCCCAAGTGTTGCCCAGTTGCAGGGAAGAAACTTTCCCAGCTATAGGCTTTTCGCTCAGCAAATATCTTGCTAACGATGGGCATGAATTGCTCGGTGGCATTGGTGTTAAATATGTCGTTTGCAAGCTTGCCTTGGATATCCTCCAAGCGCATACCCCAAGATTTTAGGGTGATTGGATTGGCGGTAATTAAACGCCACGTTTTAATGCTGTTGTCAGCGTTATAAACAAGTTCCCACATGTGTACTTCGTGTTGCATCGTTGCAAATAAATCTTGGTGTAGCTTGAGGTTACAGTTGGCTTTTTTGGCCAGCGTTAATTCATGTTCTAGCTTCTCAATACGAGCGTGTAATGCCTCAACTGTTTCAATCCCTGATGTCATGGAGCAGCCTTATATATGTGTACATAGCCAAATTGAGACATATCGATAAAGACGGATTGTTGAAAAAACCGGTTGTGCCCATGCATGCTTTTATATTCCCATTGTATTGGCACATACATGTGCGCATCAGTTTGCGTTGTTAGTGAAGAGTCCGTTAGTTACAGGGTATTTTTGCTGTAAATTTAGAGTGTAAGCAAAATAACCCTGTTTATGCTTTAGTATAGATGACGATTATTAGGGCGTGTTGCTCTTTACTGTTTGTTTTTGCAGCAGTCAATTGGGGGGGCAAGGAAGAGCCTGCGTCGCAGTGTGATAGAGTTGCTGTCACAGATTAATGCTTAAAAACAGATAAAAACTAAAACAGAGGAAACGTATGTTCAATTCAAAGTATGTATTGATAATGACGTTGTGGATGATGTCATCTTGGTCGGTGCTAGCTAACGATGTTCAGGTTAATCACTTGCTTAAAGAGCCATCAGCGGTTGCCGCTAATACAGAGGTGATTGTAAGTCGAGTCGACATTCCAGCGAACACGACCTTGCCAAAGCATTGGCATCATGGCGAGGAGTATGTCCACATTCTCAGTGGCACAGTCACTCTTTGGCAACAAGGCAAAGAAAACCACCTAATGAAAGCGGGCGATACGCTGAAAATACCGCTCAAGCAAATTCACACCGCAATCACTGGGGATGAAGCCGTTTCTATTATGGTTTTTCGTGTCCATGAGCAGGG
The DNA here is from genome assembly GCF_049257235.1 of Pseudoalteromonas maris. NCBI lineage: Bacteria > Pseudomonadati > Pseudomonadota > Gammaproteobacteria > Alteromonadales > Pseudoalteromonadaceae > Pseudoalteromonas > Pseudoalteromonas maris. Next base: position 21,506 of record NZ_JBMMUF010000007.1, on the reverse strand, counting down.
CAAGCCTGTGCGTGTGAATGTTGATTAGGGCGTGTTGGTTTTGATTTGAACAAAATTCATACTTCAAAGAACAACACGCTCTAGTTATTGCTGCTTAGAGCCCAAATGGGTTATCGATGCTGTGAGCCGGTGCTGTGAACCACTTTGGTCCTTCCTCAGTGGTGTAGAAGTGATCTTCTAATCGCACCCCGAATTCACCGGGGATCACCAGCATAGGCTCGTTTGAGAAACACATGCCAGGCGCCAATACTTGCGGGTTATCTTTAACCAGATAAGGCCATTCGTGAATATCCATACCTATGCCATGACCTGTGCGGTGGGGGCAACCAGGAAGCTGGTAATCAGGACCAAGATCTTGCTGCGCCAAGTAGTTGCGCGCGGCAAAATCAACATCACCGCAGGTGTTTCCCACTTGTGCCGCTGCAAAAGCGTGGAGTTGTGCATTTTTTTCGATTTCCCAGAACATACGTTGTCGCTCTGTCGCCTCACCAAACACATAAGTACGGGTAATGTCACTTAAGTAGCCTTTGAGCTGACATCCGGTATCAATCAGCACCATGTCACCTTTTTTAAGGATTTGTGCGTCTTTAACGCCATGAGGAAAGCTGGTGGCTGCACCGAACAACACGATGCAAAAGTAGTTACCACTTGCGGCTCCCACCTTCTTGTGAGCGTCGTTGATAAAGGCTTCGACTTCACGAGTAGAAATCCCCTCATGCAGAATAGACGCCGCGGCCTTGTGTACTTCGAGGGTCATGTCCATGGCGCGTTGAATAAGCGCCAGCTCATTTGCAGATTTGTGCATGCGACAATGCTTGGTCACTTCGTCACCATTGATTAATGCGTAATGCGGGGCTGCCTTTTTAACGCCGTCAGCAATGAAAAACTGCGCGCTTTCATCAATGGCTAACGTGGCGTTGTCTGCATAGCCGAGTGTTGTCATAACATCGCGCACAAGTGCGTAGGGATTTTCTTCTTCTTGCCATGCGTGAATGGGTGCATCAATAACTTGATAGTCGCGCAATGAGCCAATTTCAAAAAAAGGCGCAACAAAAGCAATGTCGCCTTTGGCAGGCAGTATGGCTCCTACTAAACGTTCACTTGCATACCATTTAAGCCCCGTAAAATAGGTCATATTGGTACCCGCGTTAAGATAGAGCGCGTCAATGTCGTTGGCTTGCATATAGGCTTGTGCTTTGGCTATGCGCTCGCGATATTCAGCCTCTTGAATAGGTTCAATGTCGCCGGTCATGTCGCTCAATTGCGCCAATGCTTGTTCTGGTGTTTGATAGCCAATACCTTTCATCACCTGTTGCTCCTAGTGGTGTCTGCCGCAAGATGCGTTATCGCATCGAATCTTATATTGTCGCGCTCACTTTACTGCATGTATTTGCACTGACAACTCGTTTGCGACAAGCGTGCGCTTTTGCTCGTTGCCTGCAGTGATACAACTTTCGTTGCCTTACAAAAAAAGCGCTCCGAGGAGCGCTTTGACTGACAATAATTAAGGGTGAATCTTATCGAGCTGTACCTTCGCCACCGCGCAAGTTGCCTTTTGGTGCGGCGCAGCCATGCTCATTAATGTAATCAACAGCGTCTTTCGCTTGTACTAGGCCCCAACCATATGCATAGTCGTAACCTTCTTCGCCCAAGTCTTGAGCAGACGCGCGTAGCGCCATACGAATACCGTTTGCTGAACACTCAGGGAAGTTACTCCACACCAATGCGGCTACACCAGAAACATGTGGTGTTGCCATTGATGTGCCTGACTTAAAGTCATGATCTGGCATAGTTACAGCGGTAATAGTGGTTTGCTTGCCGATGTTTTGTTTTAGCAATTGCCCTTCACCATAACTCACTGTGCCGCCCACAAGATGTGTCGGATAAATGTTTCCGATTAATGGACCTTGACTGTTGTTGTAAACGATAAAGCCAAGACCACCATCTTCTTCACATTGTAATGCTTTTTCGAAGAACGGAATTTGGCCACGTTGATACAGGCAGATTTTATCTGTCATATCACCACAACTTTCAGTACCAAGTCCGCAATCTGCTAGTTCACCAGTGACAGAGCCCATAGCAGAGCCGATAAACGGATAGTTGTCGATGCCTAGACCTTCTTGAACAACGTTAAACTTATCCCAACGGGCACGTCCAACAGGTGTTGTTGACAGTACTTGCACACCTGGCGCTGAAATTTCAACTTGGCTGGTACGCTGCGAGAAGTTTGCACGCTTTTTCACACTGTCAACGGCCGCAACTGACATGACACTATCATAAGAAGCAGGATAACTGTGCTGCGCTTGGCCAGAGTTGCCTGCGGCTGCAATCATCAATATGTTGTCTCGCGCACTTCGGGCCAATGCTCTTTCTTCTAGCGGGCTTGAGAATGGGCCACCCAAACTCATAGAGACAATGTTCGCGCCAGCTTGCTGACACTCGTCTATTGCGTGAGCGAGATCAGAAGAATAGGCCCAGCGGCCATTACCTGCGAATACGCGTACAATGTGCATATCAAGCGATTTGTCAGAAATTAAACCTACGGTGCCGATATCATTGTTCACAGCGGCAATGGTACCCGCAACATGGGTACCGTGGCCGAATGGATCTTCATACCACACGCCTGCGCCGCCATCTTCGGCACCGGTCACGGTGTTGTTTGGCAAATCAGGGTGTGTCAGGGCATAGCCACTGTCAATGACACAGACTTTTTGTCCACCGTAATAGTTTACTTGGTCTGCTTGTACGAGTCTTAGGCCGTAAGGAATAATTTGTGTAGGCCCTTGCGACATCATTTCGCGTTCAACATCAGGATACATAGCTTGTACGCCCTTGATGTCAGCGACTGTGCTCAGTTGGCTTTTATTTATCGTAATCGCCATGCTCTCAAGAGTAGGCAATTCACGATTTATTTCAACGCCTTGGGCAATAAGTTGAGCACGTACATCATCCATTTGTGCGTTGCCTACTTCAACCACCATACGTAAAGATTGTGATGCCATTGCTGGCATACTCAATAATGTACCTATACTTGCCGCCAGAAGTGTTTTCTTAATTGTATTCATCGTGTTAGCTCCCTTAATTATGCGTCGTCATCACTAGCTGGACAGTCGTGCAATTGTACATTGCCTTTGATTGTGCCCATGTTGCTGTAACCAGCGTATGGCCCAGACTCAAGCAGCATAATGTTCAGGATGCCATTGGCACCAAATCCTGATTTAATACCCTCACCAATATCCATCATGCAAGCGAAGCCTTGGCCTTCACCAGGGGCATTTGGGTTTGTAGAGTCATAGTTAAACTCAACCTGGTACATGCCTTCTGTGCAGATATCTTGTTTACAATGACGCGTTTCATCCTCTAGACCATCCGGCGAAACAGGATCCACGCTACACAGGCCAGCGCCAAATACTTCAGCATTAAATGCGATACCGCCGGTTTGCTGATAATCAATGGCTGTTTTATCTTGATAATTTACTCGGCCGCTAACATTACCATCGCAGCGCGCGGCGTGGGCTGTAAATACAGCATTACCTGCACCGCCTTTGGAGTTTAGTGTGCCACCTGCTGTAACTCGGCCATCAAGCTTCGCGCAGCCACTTAGGGCAGCAGCAACACCGAGAATGAGTAATCCTAATTGTGGAGCTTTCATGGGTTGTTCCTTGGTTTTTCTAGTTGTTCTTTCTCGAGTACTTCTCATCAGCATTACCTCTAATACCGATGTGCTCGAGTTATATGACTGGCATCATAATTAGAGAAAGATCGTGTTGTTTACAATATGTCCAGATGGCTAAATCAAGATTGGAATCAGTGCTCTAAAAATAATCAGATGAAAAAACTCAGCGTTAAGAATAAGTTAACCGGTGATGGTAACAGATGAATCATTGTGTACTTAATTGTGCGAGAGTGTGAAAGTCTGTTTTTATTATGTTTTTTAGAGTGTTATGTCTAAATATTGATGTGTAAAAATGCGTAAAAAGAGGTGTTTCTAGTACAGCCTTCCGCAATGTTAAATATTTGTTTTATTGTGCTGCTAGCTTTAATGCTCGGTAAAAATACGTGGGCTCAACACGCCCTTGGTTAGCAGCGCATCACTCATCTCAAAACCAAGATAAATAGCTGTAATGGGGGTATTGTTTCTGTGAGTTTGAGGTCATCAGCGTGCAGTTAGAATGCACGCTGGTTAACTATGTGTATGAGATCGTAAGGTAGCCACCTAGAGAGTATTTGGCATCATGAAGAACACCTATTCAAAGCGTCTTGCACGCTTACAAGAACTGATAACAAGCCTTGGAGATGAGCTGCTAATTGTTCAGGGGTTTGAGAACATCTCCTACCTGAGCGGGTTTTCGGGCAATGCCGCAACACTGCTGGTGACGCCATCAAAGGTGACCATGATCACCGATTACCGTTATTACCAACGCGCTGTAAGTGAAACTAACAATATTGAGGTGGTCAAGCGAGACCGCGACAATGAAACCCTCGGAGCATGTATCGCCCGCATAGCTGGCACCAAGCTGCATGTAGGCTGTGAGGCTGTGCATTTTAATGTGGCGCAATGGCAGGCAATTGCATGCGAACTAAACGCAGCGAAACTCAATCCAAGAACGGATTTAGTGGAATCGTTACGCCGTATTAAAGATGCCAATGAAATAGATTTCATTCGAGAAGCGGCTGGGATTGCCGACAGCGCGCTTGCTCATACGTTGGCTCAGGTTAAAACAGGGATGTCAGAGCGTGATCTGGCCATCGAGCTCGATTATCAAATGCAGTTACGAGGCTCCAAGGGAACGTCATTCAACACGATTTTACTCTTTGCTGAGCGTAGCGCCTTACCTCATGGTAGTCCCGGTGACAAACAGCTAAGAGAGGGAGATTTTATCCTGATAGACTTTGGCGCCGTGGTAAATGGCTATCGCTCAGACATGACCCGCAGTTATGTTTGGGGGCAACCAAGTGCACAGCAGCAGGCCATATTCGATACTGTACAGGCGGCCCAGCGTGCTGCGCTTGATGCCGTAATGCCTGGGATCACAGCCCATGATCTTAACGCCAAAGCCCATGAAGTGCTCCAAGCTAGCCCATTCGCACAGTATGCAGGAGAAGGTCTTGGTCATGGTTTAGGTTTGTTTTTACATGAAATCCCATTTTTGAAGCCCGGTGTGCAATATCAGCTTGAAGCAGGCAATGTCATCACCATTGAGCCAGGTATTTATATCCCAGATTTTGGCGGTGTGCGTCTAGAAGAGGACATTGTGGTCACTGAAAACGGTTATGAATGCCTAACGCACGCGCCACAGCAATTTATATTAGGGCCTTAAGTGCTTGTTGAGTAAGCTACAAAAAGCGGGATTATGATTAAAGAACACCTGAAAAATCGCGTAATTCAACGCCATTTGGGTACGTGTTTATCCCGCTTTGTGCGCGGCATGTGCAAAGCACTTTTCTGTGCTTTGTGTGTAGATGTCATATGCTTTAGTGAGTGCCGCAAACATCATTTTTAGCGGCACGACTGTAAAATACACAGAGGCCATCACCACCATCATTGGGTCGGCGTACACCGCGTACTGGGATAAACCAGCGTAAGTGAGAATACCCGCAAGTACGAATCCAGCCATTACCGCCGCGCTTATTACTGAGTCCATTAACCACTGTTTTGACTCGGCATCAATGAGCGCGGATTGCGATCGTTTTCCGCGATTTGCTAGCACCCAGTAGGTTGCAAGGCAGCCAGTTAAGTTAATTACGCCAAATACTAACGCTAAATCAGTATCAACTTCACGGCCGCCCGCCATAATGGCGAACACCGCAGAGGTGAAAGACGCCACACACATAAGCGTAATTGCACACCCTTTTACCGCGATGACAAGTGGCTCTACCAGGGCTATGTGTGGGGTTGAGCGTTTTGCTGTAGGCGAATTGATATACCATGTGGCACCTAAAGACACCATGGTGAGCATTAAACTGACAAACGAATAAGCGCCGTCGAACAGGATCACCAACGAGCCCATCCAAACACCCAAGCCAATCCCCATCAATGCAAAGAGCAGGGCAGATAGCACGGAGAAGGTCAGTAATTTTTTCTCTAATGAATGCTTGCTTGGCATAAACACCTCGGTTTAATAGAAACTTCGTCACTTCTGATAGTGCGTATCTCGGTTGAGGGCCATTTTATGGGCATTTTTGTTATTTCCAAAATCTCTGAGCGACGATATTATCGGCGCTATAGGTGATTAGTTTCACTCATCGTTTACTACCTCGATGACCATTACTTCGACATCAATGCACTTTGGAAGCCTGAAAATGAAAATAAGCCAATTGGAGATGTTTCTTGCGATCAGTGAATCTGGCTCTATTGCTGAGGCAGCACGCAGAATCGGCAAAAGTCGCACAACGTTGAGTTCGTCATTGAGCGCGCTGGAGGATGAGCTTGGCGTTGAGCTGCTTGAACGTACAGGCAATCAGGTGATGCTCACCAACATCGGCCAAGTCATTAAAAATGACTGTGAGCGCATGGTAATGATAGCGAACGATATTGCAGGGCGCTGTCAGCAGCACCTGCAAGGTGTGGAGTCGGTACTGCGTATTGCTCGAGATGATGCGTTGCCGGAGTCTTATTGGCGTGAACTTATTCATAAAATGAGCCTGCAATTCCCAAACACCAGTGTATCGGTTTACATGGCGCCGCCTCCAGAATTGAACGACATGGTGGAACAAAATATGGTTGATATTGCGTACTGTTTACTGCCTTACACGAATAAACTTCCCAATACTCATCATGTTAAGTTGGGGGAAATTCGCATGATGACAGTGGCGAATAGTGCTCACCCTCTGTGTAAACTATCAAACGTCGTGAGTTCAGATTTAGCTCGTTATACCGAGTTTGCATTAGCGACAATTGATGATGAGGGGCTGCGAGCGGTAGAGCCGGCATCGAGTAATTACATTGCGCTGCCTTTTTACGAGCATCTGCGCAATGCGGTGCTCGACGGCACGGGGTTTTCCAATGTCCCCTCGGTATTGATCACGCCTTATTTGCGAGATGGCAGTGTAAGGGTGCTCAATTACGATCAAGCCATGAAACAACAAGCCTATGGCATGATTCAGAATCGTTATAGCCAATTGGGCGGACTCACCCAGTGGTTAGCGAAAGAGTTAGAACAATACTTAGCTCAACAGTGATGAGCTGGCGTACATCACATTAATTATTGCTAAGCAGAGAACGTAACACGTCTTCCATGTCTGTTTGGCTCATAAAAAGCGGCACGGGATAGTCAGGGTGTGCTTCGGCTAATGCATTCGATGCAATCAGGGGAATGTCTTGCTCACGCAATTGCTCGATATGAGAGGGAATGCGTAGTTCTTCGAGTAAGTCATTAATGCGCGAGCGCAGCGTGTTGGCATTACTATGCTCCCCAATTACTTGTTTAGCTAGTTGCGTAAGCTTGGTGTCAATTCGTTGCCCATAAAAATCTAACATCGCCCGCAACACCAATGCATTGGCAAGTCCATGACTTATGCCATAAAGCGCTCCGAGTTGGTGCGCGATGGCGTGCACATAGCCCACTGATGTGCGGGTAAATGCTTGTCCTGCATACATTGCAGCCCATAGCATGTCAGTGCGCGCCGCCACATTATTGGGCTGATGAAATGCCATTGGCAACGCTGTAAAAATTAGCTTTATTGCTTGTTCACTTTTGCCCCGTGTATAGCGAGTGTCATTAATACCGATGTAAGACTCAATGGCATGAGTGAGTGCGTCAATCCCCGTGGTTGCTGTTAGGGCGGCAGGTAAGCCAGTAGTCAGCTCGGGTAAGAACAAAACGCCTTTAGGGACTAAGCACAAGTCGTTAATCGAGAATTTAATATGACGCTCTGTGTCACTGACAACAGCTGCTACGGTTACCTCGGAGCCTGTGCCAGCCGTAGTAGGGATCACATAAAGGGGTGGCAATTTACCCCATACTTGAAACAGGCCTTGCATTTGTTGCAGCGATTTTTTTGGGCGGGCGATGCGTGCACCAATGAGTTTGGCGCAGTCCATGGCTGATCCGCCACCAAGGGCTAGCAGTGAATCACAATGATGTTGTTTATACGCAAACACACCTTGCTCTATTTGATTGATGTTTGGGTTGGCGCTGAAGTGACTAAATATGCTCACCTCAACATGCGCTTCAATCAGAGCGAGATAAAGAGACTGATGTAACTCTAGTGCCAAAATGTCGGGGTCAACCACCAATAACATTCGCTGGCATTTATTCGCTTTGAGTTGTGTAAGCCATTGAGAAATGACATTTTTACCGTGAAAAATGTGCGGTTCTGGAATAGGTAGAAATAACGCAGCGAGCTTGAGTCCAAAGTGATAAGTACGATAATAAAGATGTTTGAACCCCACGCTGTCACCGCTTGTAACTTATTGAATAATTGACTTTTATATAAACAGATTTGCACAGGTAAAGCTATAGCCTATGTCTTCGTGAGCATGTAATGAGCTGTAACGTGTCCATTTTTACGCCATGAACTACACTGTCTCTAGGGCACGCCCTAGTGCAATACAAAGATAATAAAAAGAGGTGAACATGGATCGCAAATTCATTTTATCGGCATTTGGTTACGCCATTTTGGGTTTGTTATTAGGCATTTACATGGCGGCATCGAAGAACCCCGCACAGCATGTTACTCATGCACACTTTATGCTGATTGGCTTCTTGCTCTCTTTTATTTATGGATTATGCCATAAGTTATGGCTCAATAATTCGACGTCGAAAATAGCAATAGTGCAATTCTACGTGCATCAACTGGGTGCGGTTGTCGTGTTAGTCGGTTTGTTTTTGTATTACGGTCAGTTTGTGCCAATTGAGACGATAGACCCCGTATTGGCTCTGGCATCAATTGCAGTATTTTCAGGTATGGTATTGATGAAAATAGAGTTTATTCGTTGCACTAAAGAATAAACTCCCCCAGCAGCGACTAGCTTTTATGTTCCACGATATAGCGCTGCACGCATTTATCGCCAACGAACAGCTCAGAATCTAGCACACCACCGCAGGCGAGAATGGTATTGCCTGAGGCCGCGTTGTCTTTGTAGCAATGAATGTGCACGTGATTAACGCCGCGCTCGTGTAAAAAGGCAATTGATTTTGCCATGAGTGTTTTTCCTAAACCTTGCCCGCGCATTGAAGGGCGAATACTCAATCCTATGTGGCCCCCACACTCTTTGATGTCGTCATTTAATGAATGACGAATATTGGTAACACCGACAATTTCATCGTTTTCAACTAACCATAAAGTGGAGCTTGGTACATACCCTTGGGGCAGATTGATGCCGTTTGCAAATTCCTCTAAGCGTGTAAGCAAAGACGTAAAGTCGCTGTAATCAAAATCTAACGGGAAAGGGTAGCGCTCTTCGCTACCTAGCTCTTCAATATAGCTGCAATAACTGTTGTGTAATGCCGGATTAGGGGTAACTAAATTCATGTTTTTAATTATTTATTTTGATAGTGCTAATGGCATCTTTTATCTCACTTTTATGTGTGTGTCACAAGCTGTGAGTTTGATTTCAAGTACATTTTGATCAATTATATTGTGCACAATATAAATATCAGAGGTGACGCATGTCTATTTACGAATTTTCAGCGACGAATAATCGCGGTGAAGAGGTTAGTTTGGCTCAGTATCAAGGCAAAGTGATGCTGATTGCTAACACCGCGAGTAAGTGTGGTTTTACTCCACAGTATCAGGGGTTAAATGATTTGTATAAAGACCTCCAAGACAAAGGTCTTGTGGTATTGGGCTTTCCGTGTAATCAGTTTGGTGCACAGGAGCCAGGTAGTGACAGTGAGATCAGTGAATTTTGCGAGCTCAACTACGGCGTGTCATTCCCTATCATGAGCAAGATTGACGTTAATGGTGATAACGCTCATCCATTATTTACCTACTTAAAAAGCCACGCGCCGGGCATTATGGGAAGTAAGAAAATCAAATGGAATTTCACAAAATTCCTGATTAACCAAGACGGTAAGGTATTGAAGCGCTACGCACCACTGACCAAGCCAGAAGCAATCCGCAAAGACATTGAGGCATTATTAGGCGCCTAATATGAGTGAGTCTTTGCATCTTGATAACCAGTTGTGCTTTAAACTGTACACGGCCTCGCGCTTAGTGGTGCGAGGCTACCAACCCATGCTCAAAGAACTAGGATTGACGTATCCCCAATACTTGGTGTTAATGGTGCTTTGGCAAGCGCACGAAGAAGCCGCACTGCCATTATCACTCAAAGCGGTGGGCGATAAACTACATCTTGATTCAGGCACGCTAACACCCTTATTAAAACGTATGCAGCAGCTTGAACTAATAACGCGTGTTCGCAGTGAAATTGATGAGCGCCAGTTACAACTAACACTGACCGATAAGGGCGTGGATCTTATGCCAAAAGCGCAGCAATGGCGTGCTAAATTAAGCGAAGGCCTGCTGTGTCATGAGCAAGCGTTGTCACAATTAGCAGCGCAGCTGGATGAGTTTATAAATTTACTCGATGTGCAGCCCTAAGAACAGAGCATCTTAAGGGCGTGTTGAACGTTGCTGTTTGTTATTTAGGAAACCTAATATTATTCAAGGAAGAGTCATGCAAATACCGTATCACAAAGCACTTGTTGCAGCGACACTGCTGTGTATGTGTGCGGCGCAGGTCACAATTGCAAGGGAGGTTTGCTGATGTTGATGCTTTTGTGTTTGCTTGTGGGCACACTTGGGGGCTGGGTTCTTACTCTATTTGCGTATCGCCAAGGTAATGAGCACCCAAGCAACATCCTCGGCGCAGGGCTTATTATTGCAGCCCTTATTTACGTTTTCTTCGCACTACTGTATGCAAACACGACTTGGCTTGTTATTGAATTTGCAGGAGTAGGGGTGTGCTCACTCTTATTCTGGTTAGCAAAGCGCTATAGCATTTATTTTCTGGCAATCGGATGGCTGTTGCATCCAGTGTGGGACGTCGGTCTGCACCTGATTGTTCAAGACGGTCAATTCGCACCGCTTTGGTATGTATACCTGTGTATCTCATTTGATGTTGTGGTGGCACTGGGGATGGTTAAAGCGTTATGTAAAGACACAGATAAACATTCATACCAAAACGATTAGTTAATGGTAGTTACAATTCTACTGCAACCAAACCTGCTCAATTAATGGATATCCGCTCGTTCCACCTTGGCTACACCCCGTGAGTGCTAAGTTTACCTGTTTTCCTGCCATATATGCACTAAGTAAGGCGGAGTATTGCCTTTGGCCACTCTCAGTGTTTGTATTTTTTAACATTATGTAATTACTATCGCTGCATTGTGAGGGGTTGTTAGCATTAGCCATTGTTATTAGCACATACTCACCCGAGTATACTCTTATCGTTGAGACTTTATTGGCTCCAGACCAGCCATCGTATGCATTTAAAATAAAGCTAACAAAAAACAGTAATAATATAATTGATTTTTTCATTATTTAAATTCCATTTCATAAATCTATTTCAATTTTTATTATAGCGCATTTGAATTAAACATTGATAATGCCACTTTCGAATGTTAGTTTTTTAGGAACGTGTAAATTATCTTGAAAATGATGTTGTTTCAAGACCCAACATTGATGGTCCAATTATGCAAAGGATTAGTGCACTTCGTATATTGTTCGCAACAATACTCTCTACAGCAACCGCTTCCTCATCTGTTTTAGCGTCAGAATCGGGCTCTGTGTGGTTACCGATTGGTACGGGTGATACTACGACGATAGTGCCTTTGCCGCGGGTAGCTCTTAGTGGTAATGCCCCGTATAGTGCAAGCACTACTCAAGGTGACTTATACATTAATGTTGAGGATATTGGGGCCAGTAAGGCATTTTACTTTCGCACTAAAGATGCGGTGACAGGTTCCTATGGCGCATGGCAGTGCCAAAGTGCGGAGCAAGTTGCAGCCAGTAATAATCAAATTGTTATTGATAACTACATTGCTCAGGGCACGTATTCATTTGAGGTATCGGCTTGTATGACTGGGGAGGGCTGTGATGTGTCAGCGTTTACCCAAGGCAACCTTGCGTGTTCAGGCTATGCCCAAACAACGGATGTTGAGATAGGTGATGTACAAGGTACGCGCCCGCTACAAACTAAAACCAGTAACCTGAATGATGAGCATGTTGGTACAATTAACGCAGAATTTAGAGTCAATGAGCAAGGTGCAGCGACCTACAATGTGCCAATTACATTGCCACCAGGCACTGCCGGGGTGCAGCCGCAACTAGCCCTGTCGTACAACTCACTAGGCGGTGATGGCATTATGGGCCGAGGCTGGAATGTCAGCGGTTTGGAGTCAATTAGTCGCTGTGGTAAATCCTTTGTCTTTGACGATGAGCAAGGCGGGGTTGATTTAAGTACTAATGACCGTCTGTGTATCAATGGTCAACGCTTGATTTTAAGTGACACCACTGATGCCCCCCATGACTTTGATAAAAATCACCAAGATGCACAATATTGGGCAACGACAGCGGAGTACCACACAGCCATTGATGGCTTTATTACGGTTAAACCACACTATAATGGTGGGTCATTGCGTGGTTTTACGGTAGAGAATAAAGCGGGCGAAGTGCGTTACTTTGGTGATGTTAGCCAATTTAACGGTACAAGTTTAGTTGGTAAATCGTTTGCGACGGGGTTTAAAAACTCATTGGGCATAAATGAAACGGGTTACAATGACGCCTTTTTAAAAGCAAAAACAAATGCCAATGCGGCCCACGCGTGGTTACTCAAAGCGATTGAGGATGTCAAAGGCAATTACATTCTGTACCGCTATTCTGATTTTAGTAAGTATGATGACCACCTTGGTGAGAGCCGCATAGAGTCGATTGAATACACGGGCAATAGATATGTTGCTGATGCCACCCCTTACGCGGTTATTAAGTTTGTGTATACGAAAGGTAATGAAACAGATGATAAAAACCACGCTAAACCACGCGTAGGATGGCGAGCGGGTTCACCGTATGCAATGACGAGTATGCTCAGAAGCATCGATGTCACAATTGATGGTGCAGAATATCGTCATTACACGCTAGGCTACTATGAATCGACTTACATGGATGAGCGCAGTTACTTAGAGAGCATTCAAGAGTGTGATGGTCAAGAGTGCTCTGCGGTGATGACGTTTGAGTGGCAAAAATCAGCGCCCATCACTACCAATACCGAGGAGTATTGTACGGTCGAAGATACAACTCCGAAAAGCATACAGTGTTGGGAGCAGCCAGTCACCGATCCGTTTAAACCATTCCAAAGCACAAATAGCAAAGTGGCCTCACACTCAAAAGTGGGTAATGGCTTTGTGTTTGACTTCAACGGAGATGGCTATGCGGACATCGTCTACCCTAACAGTGGTTGGCGCGTAAGCTATGGTCCGCATTACTATTCGAACGAAGTAATTACAGGCATTACGGCGTTGGATGATAAAGCTCAGCATGCACAAATCATCGATTACAATGGTGATGGTGTCCTCGACTTATTGGTCGCAGAGTCGAGCACCAAAAACTGGTATGCGTTAACCAGTGTGCCAGAGAAAAGTAGCGAATATGATGAGCGAATAGGTGAAGTTGTCACAACATCTAAAAAAGCAATTAATCTGGGTATTGTGGCAAAAGGTTTAACCACTAGCGCGCAAGTTGCCGATGTTGACGGTGATGGTTTGCAAGACATTGTGTACCACACAACCGATAGCGGTCCGGCGTTTTATTATTATAAAAACATAAAAGACGGCTATTTCGCTCCGTCGCAATTACTATTCAGCGTGCCGATTTCAGGTGCTGCAATGTATCGATATGACCGAGTGCTACATAGTATCTCGAGCTCGAACGGGTTGCATGAGAAAACAGCTGAAGCAAAAAATGCGACCGTACTTGATTTTGATGGTGACGGTATTACGGATTTGCTGTTTGCAGTGAAATCCCAGGGACGAACGTGCGACGACGGCGGAATGGAACCGTTCAGTACAGACCCATCAGTCCAAAGCGATACGACGCAAAACGACACATTTCAAAGTGACACCAAAGGCAACAAACAAGGCAAATCCAAGGGGGCAGGAGGCCTCAATGATGGTGGCGTCACGACCCAAGCCATTAATAGCTGCATCTGGGAAGATATTTATGCAGAGTGGCTATTATATTCAGGTAAAGATTGGTCTCAACCAGCAGATAAGCTCTCCTATTATTCCATCACTAAGCCTCGCGCCGTAGACCTTAACGGCGATGGTTTAACGGACATCATGTGGCGTGCGGGGTCGACGCTCAAATACCGCATTTCAAATGGCGTTAGTTTTGAAGATACCCAAACAGCCGTTGTGAGTAACAGTAATGGGTATGAATACACCCTCGCGTTTAGTGAAGACCAAGAAAAGAACTCCTATTTCATGGATGTATCACGGGATGGTATTTCTGATTTGCTCATTTCGGATGCAACCAGCAGTTATTCGGGTGATGACTGGAGTATGTATATGGTCATGCCGTTGCCGAGCAACCCGTCTAAGGTAGTATTTCAACGTCGTGGCACATATTCCTTCGAAAAAGACCGAGGCATGCAATTTGGTGATGCCGATGGTGATGGCAAGTTAGATCTCTTTAGTATGGATACCGACAAGGTTAATGTGCGTTTGTCATGATACCCCAGCCAGTTGTTGGATGTGATTTCATCCTCAAATAATGGTCATGACGTGGTCAATAGCATTCATTATTCGGGCATTACCGCGAGGTATAATAATTTCCGCCAAAACGTTGTAAAAACCTACCTAAACATAGATTCCAGTGCCCGTTGGGATGGCGAAGTTGTTAATAACGACTATATAGCCCCCAAAACAGGTTATTTTGTGGTGAACCGTGTTGACAGTGACATTAATAGTGATACGGCGGTGTCGGTGATTTACCAGTATGGCGGCTTGTTAATGCATAAAAAGGGCCATGGTAATTTAGGTTTTGAAGTGTTGCGCACTATCGACCCGCAAACGTGTACACAAACCCGAGAGTACGTATCTCAGTACATGGGTAAAGATAGTGAGGGGAATGACCTTTTCAGGAAGGTTCTGGTGGAATACACCAACTACGATAACTGCATCACCACAGAGACGGTGTATAACCAACGTTTCCCGTACACGGGGATGCCGAAATGGACCACACAAACGTTGGGTGCCAAAGATGGCGCGCCGGTGATAAGCAAAGCGACCAACACGTGGAGCGAGCAGGGCTCAGCCAACGGTGGTGTGAGTGTGTATCTACAACGCTCTGAAGAGCATCAATACAGCTTAAGTGACGACTTATCATCGAGCACATTACTGAGTCGTACCACCACGACCAATGCGCAGGATAGCTATGGTAATGTGACTGGGGTGACGGTTGTGATGGATGATGGAAGTACAAGCACAGCCAACACACATTACACCCATACCAGCAACGTGTACGGTAGCAGCACGACTCATAAAAAGCTGGGTCGTTTAAGCAAAACTACGGTCACCAAGCGCTTAACCAAAAATGGCATAAAAGCCCCCGTCAATGGTGTGGCGGGTGACATTGTGCGCACGTCATCGTTTACCTATAACAGTGATTTAATGCTGAACACTAGCGTCACTGAGCTTGGCACTACCACCTATGGTTATGACCAGTGGGGCAATAAAACCGCAGAGACCTTCCGTGCGGCAGATGCCACCAACAGTGCCAGCAATGAGCGGGTGAGTAGTGTGCAGTACTACGCGGGCGGTCGTTATGTCAAGAGCAAAACTGGTGCAGATAACATCACCACCACCTATGTGTACAACCATTCCTCGTCAGAGCCCAAAGGGCGTATTAAGTCGTTGACTACATCGGACACTAACGGCAACTACAGCACCACCCAATTTGGTGATTTCGACAAGCCGGGGCTAAAAACGTCGCAAGCGGGGAGTAGCCCGATTACGCTACAAAGCCGAACGTATACACAATACTGCAGTAACTTGGCTGGTGCATGCCCAGCAGGGGCCTTTATTCGCACCACGCAGGTGGCCTCAGGTGTGCCTGAGAAGCAGGTATTCATCGACCGCTTTGGTCGTGAAGTGCGCAGCCAAGTGCAAAACTTTAAAAACACCTGGACCGTGATTGATAAAACGTACGACGAGCAAGGGCGTGCCAAAACGGTATCTGAGCCGGGTTTTGGTGCAGGCAGTAGCCATGTAACGGAGTTATTTTACGACCGCATTGGTCGGGTTATCAAAGAATCACGCCCTACGGGTGATGTGACTACGTCACGCCAAGGCCTTGTTACGGTGCATTACGACGAGCAAGCCAATGATACCAGCAGTGAATGGGCGCAAATGCGCCGTGTTACCCGCGACTTCACGGGGCAGGTGGTGTTATCCGAATCGTTGGACAACACCGGTGCGGTGATTGCGTCTACAGCGATGCACTACAGTGCCAATAATGAATTAGTGAAATCCGTGGTCAATGGTGTTGAAGTGAACGCCATTACCTATGACCACCTTGGTCGTAAAACCAAGATGACGGATGACACCAAAGGCACCTGGCAGTATAGCTACAATGGCTTTGGTCAGTTGGTGTGGCAGCAAAACAGCGATGGGCATACGACGCACCTATATTATGATGGTGCAGGGCGCAAAACAGGGCGTGTGGACGCTGATGGCCTCACGTGTTGGGCGTATGACAACACGGGCAGCCAATATCAAGGGGCACTGCTGTCGGTTGTCTACAAGAAAGGGGCAAACCAAAGCTACAGTAGCTGCGGAGCGCTTGCTGATGCCAATTATGCTGAGCACTACCAATATACAGCCAGTGGTCAGGTATTTAGAACCACCACCACCATTGACGGCGAAGAGTTTGTGACCGAGCAGTATTACGATGATCATTTACGTCCGTACTACACTCGTTACCCAGATGGTCAATTTGTGACTAAGCAAAACTATAATGCCATCGGTATGCCCGTTTCGACGGTCAATGCCACACAAGGTCACCGTGACTATGGCAAGGTGTATCAACGTCTAGTGGATGTCGATGCCCGTGGTCAAGCGACAGTGATGGACTACGCCAATGGTGTGCGCCAAACACGCACCTATCAAGCTGAGACGGGGCGCATTGATGTACTGTCGGTCTCACGCGGCAGCACCATGCTTCACAATCTTGATTACACCTTTGATGCGGTGGGTAACCTGACACAACGTGCGCATAACTTTGGTTATGGCGGCAGCGGCTCGGATTTTTGTGAGTCATTCACCTACGACAACTTATACCGCTTGGATAACACGACGGTGCATGCGGGCACAACCAGTTGCTCAGGGGGAGCTACGGCGACCCAAGACATGAAGTATGATGCCTTTGGTAACATCACTTACAAACAAGGTGTGGGCACGTATCACTACACAGATGTGACAGATAAATACGCACTGAAGGCGATTAAGAATGCATCGGGCACACAAACGCACACCTTCGAATATGATAACCGTGGCAACGTCGAATCAGACGGTAGCCGTAGTTTTGTGTACACCCCATTTGATAAACCGTCACGCATCACCAAAGGCACTATTTACAGTGAGTTTGGGTATGACCATAACCGCAACCTGTATAAGCGTATTGACCAACGCAGTGAAGGGCGTACTGAGGCATTGTATGTAAAGGGTTTATATGAGCGTTTAACCCTGCCAACGGGGAATGTCGAGCGTAAGTACTATGTGGGTGATACGGTGGTGATAGACAGCACCGATACCAGCCAAAACAAAACGTTATACATGCACAAAGACCACCTTGGCTCAGCGGTGACCATCACTGATGCCGGTGGCGGCGTAGTGCAGCATATTAACTATGATGCGTGGGGCAAACAAAACCGTTTCTACAGCAGTGGTTTATTGCTGCCGTTATTGCAACAGCAAAGCCCAGCAGAAAGCAAAGGATATACGGGGCATAAGGAAATCTCGGGGTTAGGGATAATTCATATGAACGGTCGGATCTACGATCCAACTTTGGGGAGGTTTTTGCAGGCTGATCCACATATTCAAGCACCAACGAATAGTCAAAACTATAACCGTTATTCGTATGTCTTGAATAATCCGTTGAGCTATACCGATCCAAGTGGGTATTTTTTCAAGGCGCTTGGCAAGTTTGTGAAGAAGTATTGGCGGGTGATAGCAGCTGCGGTTGTTACTTATTTTACGGCTGGTTTGGCGGCACAGTGGGCAACTGGATGGGCTATTAGCGCGGGTATGACAACTACAATTACGATGGCTGGTGCGTCAGCGACTATGTTGTCGACGGCAGGAAGTATTTTTGTTGGGGCCATGTCCGGTGCCATAGCCGGGGCTGCGGGTGGTTTTGTCGCGACGGGGTCACTAAAGGGGGCCGCGACAGGTGCACTTTCCGGGGCCGTGTTCGGAGCTATTGGCGGAAGTTTTAAAGCATACGGAGTTGAAAATACGGGAGTACAAATGGCCGCACATGCCACCGCTGGCGGAGTTCTGTCTGATATTCAAGGAGGTAAGTTTGGTCATGGATTTATTTCGGCAGGTATTATGAAAGGTGTCGGAAAAATTCAGACTCAAGCTTCGTACGGACGAGTGATTATCCAAGCTATAGCTGGAGGCACTGTATCCCGTCTAACAGGTGGTAAATTTGCAAACGGTGCGGTGACTAGCGCTATCCAATTTATTGTCAATCAGTTGTCAAATTATGAATGGAATCCTAGAACAAGACGTATGGAAGATTTAGGTAGTCAGGTAGCGGCCAGAGATGAAAATGGTAATTTAATATATAATCATGACGGTACTATAGCGACTAGATATCCGGGAGAAGGTGGGCAATCAGAGATTGCTTTTTGGGGAGATGATTCAGCTAAGAAAGTTAACTGTGCGGCAATGCAGATATGTTTAACTGAAGCAGCTAAAGAAGTGTGGACTCCAATTGCTATGTCAAGTGCAAAACCAAGGTTCACTTTGAAAAATGGATTAACTGTCAACGATTTTCCGAGCTTAAGGGTACAGGGAGTTGGCTGGTATGTTACCAACGGATTTGCTCCAACTTTAGTGAGTGCTGCCTTGACGTATTATAAAGCTGCGGCTGCATGTTCAGTTAGTGAGGAGGTGATTGTGGGATGTGGTGTTGAGTGAGAGTATTAGTTTTTATTTACATTAGCATATTAGTTTTATGCGACACCTCTTATGCATCAAACAAGGATGTTATTTATATTAATATGCTAGCTGATGCAAAAGAAAAGCAAATTGAAGCTTCAAAACTATATATAGATAATTTACCCTTAATTGCTCATTACTTTTTATACACTGATAAACTAAATGAGCAAATTTTGAATGCTTATGATGAGCTAGAGGGGGACTATAATACCAATGTGCCGTATGCTCAGGGTATATGTCAGATTAAAAACTACGAAAAAATCAAGGTTTTACTAAATAAGGGATATGAACTAGAGTTTGATTATCCTGACTCGATAGACTGTTTTGAGTGGGCAATTAGCCATGCAGATATGCATTTGATGGAAATTTTATTACCTCATGCTAATAAAAAAATGCAGAGTTATTTAAAAATGCTACTTAGAGGTGAGAAAAAAGAGTTAGTTGATTTTGAAAAATTCATCAATGAATTGGATAAAAAGAAGCCGCCTAATATCAAAAAAAATAGCGTTATTATATACGGGTCGTTAGGAACTAATACAAAAAACCATATTCTGAAATTATATTACATAGGTAACTTCTCCTCTGTGTTGAATGCAATTAAGCAGTTAGATCGGGTCGATATAGATTTTATCTTTGATCTGAATAGGAATTTTTGTGAGTCAATAAGTGCAGAGCATTACGTGAAGTTCATTAGAGGGGCATCCAAAGGTAACGCTAATGTTGAAAGTGTGATCCTAAATACTTGTGTTGAACAGCTAATGGGAACTGGAAAATATGAAAAGGCTAAAGCCTTATATCGCATTAATGGGTTGTCAGAAGAAGCCTTTGATAGATTGAAAAATACTTTGATATCAAAGCAAGAAATAATAGAAAAAATGAAGGGGAGGTTAAAAAAAAGAGCAATGAATGACTAAACAAGACAGCCACGTTAAAAAAGAAGAAGAGTTCATAATGAGACGTAACTAAACAACTAAACAAGACAGCCATCTTAAAAAAGAAGAAAAGTTCATGACGTTTTTCTCAGCGTCGCTGGGACGTAACTAAACAAGACACCCACTCTAAACGTAACTAAACAAGACACCCACTCTAAAAAACAAAAAAGGATAACTAAACAAGACACCCACTCTAAAAAACAAAAATAAACTAAACAAGACAGCCACCTTAAAAAGGAAGAAGAGTTCATAACTTTTCTCTATGGTTTGCTGGTAAAAGCGTGTGTTTTTGTACTCAGTGTGATTAGCGCAAACGGAAAAACCACCTGAAATATCGGTTTTTACGAATTTCAGACATAGGTAGGTCAAAGAGGAGGCTCTTTATCAAATCTGCTGTGTTCTGCGAGTTAAGAAAACAAAGCTCGGCTATTACTAAGGCAACTTCGTCGCTGTCGATGCATATGGTTGGTGTAGTCGGTGATAGCACGCTCTTTGCCAATGGCTGCTTTGAAAGCTTTGGTCAGATTTGTAGTTAGTTTAAGCCAGTTATCAGGGCTGATATCGAGGCGTTCCAATATAGGGCGTGCTGCATCGGGAATAGCTCCGCGTTTATCTTCTCGTATGCAGCGGCCTGTCCAATCAAGAAGCTCGAGGTAAGTGCTGAGCTCAAATGGCAGTCCTTTGGGCATATGCTTGCGCGGATTGCCAGCAAAGCGCAGAAGGCTTTTCGGTTGCTTTGTTTCTTTGGTTGCCTTAATACGCATTTGGGCACTGGTAAACTCTGACTTTTCAGGCACCTCAGCCATTTTCGCGCGAATGGGATTCAAATCAACATAGGCTAAGCATGCAGCGAGCGCAGCTTCATCAAGCAGGGCCTGGGATTTAAAACGACCTTCCCAAAAGTGACCAGTGCAGTTATCTTCTTTATTAGCTTGTCGGGCAATATCCTCGTTGAGCACCCGCATAAACCAACTGATACTGGTTAAGCGCTCGCGATACACAGCGATGCGTGTTTGCACAACCGATAACTCTGCTTTACTGAGTAATTCACCCATTAAAAAGCGTTGGCACAACAATGAACTTTTAAAGAGCTTATGCCAACGTAACAACACCGCTTTGTCGTTTAAACGCAATGCTTTTTTGCTATTAACGAACAATACAAGATGGGTGTGATTGCTCATCACGGCATACGCACAGACATCAATAAAGAAGATACGCCCGAGGGAGAGTAATTTCGCTTCAACCCACCCACGACGATGCTCATAAGAGCGCCCAGTCAATGCATCGTATCCGCACAAGAATGCACGACGTACACAGCGAGATATGCAGTGATAGTAGGGGGTATCAGATAGGCTGATTTGATTCTTACGCGGTGTTGCCATGCTCTTCTCCTCCATGAGTTGAA